>JBQTKF010000085.1:0-6230 GCA_052386355.1 Gammaproteobacteria bacterium | reverse complement strand
TGTTAAATGGCGCTTTTGACGTTCAATTGTAGTTAGGCCGCGGTCTCAAGGATTGCAGTCCCGCGCTGCTGTCTGGCCGCAAGATCGCATTTTCGAAGTGAATTGGAAATGGAAGAATTTCTGAGGGCAAACATCCTCGAGCTCGTCTCGTTAACACTTAGTCTGCTCGCTATAGGAGTGGCAATCTGGCAGAGTTTCAGAAACACACGATTTCAGTTAGCCATGGAGCGCCCGGAGCTCAAGATGGGACTCACAGTTGTGTCCAACGATAGAGCGTTAGAAATCTCATTAAAGAACATCGGACGAGGGCCTGCGTACATCACCAGTTGGCACTTCTCGACACATGGGACCGAGTGGCGACCGATATCATGGTTGGACATATTTGAGGCGCTGTTTCCAGGGTCAAGTGAGGGGTTTGAATACCAAGAGCAGCATCTGAATGCTCCCATGGTCGTTCAGCCGTTCTCATCGATTGTTCTTATCAAGTTTAGGCTCAAAGAGGAATCTGACTGGTTTAAGAAGTTGAATCACGTATGGCGTGTGTATGCCCACTCAGTTCGTCTGCGCATTCGCTATAAGTCTGATCTAGCTACGAAGGAATATGAATTGCTTGCGGACGCTTCGGAGCACGTCCCAAAGCCAATTGAGAGTTTCCGACTTCGGTTTGTTGGTGAGAAGTGATCAACTTCAAGCACCCGCACTCCACAAGCGACGCGCCGACTACGCGACGCCGCTGATCGCGGACGTTAGGTGGCGCAATGAGAGTGCTGTGGTTCACGATATGTTTGGGTTTGATCTCCTGCGCGTGCTCGGGGCAAGCGATTGACCCCAAGTTCGTAGGAAGGTACGGCCTACTCACACGCGACGGTCAACTATTGCCGGCCGCACGTGCCACCGCAATCGATGGCCAGCCGTGTACGCATCGCCTCCTATCAGCGGTACTGATAATTGAGAGCAACGGCCGTTTGTCAGAAACCGTGCGTGCACAATTCGTGTGCGATGCACCTGGAGTGTGGAGCCCAGAGCCACTTGAGAGGTCGGAACGCGGCGAGGTTGTAGTCGTAGCTAATGGCACCGCCGAGATTGAGTTGCGGTCACTTGACTTGAATGAATCTGGCGCAATGCAGACCAGTACGGCCCGATGAGAACCATGGCGATTACTGTGCTGAGCTTGATGCTGGCCTCGACGACGGCACAGGCGGAGTCCTTCCGCTGCGGCGCCCGGATCGTGTCCGAGGACTCGACGGTCGAAGAGCTGCTCGAGTTATGCGGTGAGCCGACGATGAAGTCGGTCGAGACCGTGGATGTGTACGGCCCCACCAAGAGCGGCGGCGGACGCGTCAAGCGCGGCACCATCACGATCGAGAAATGGACCTACGACCGCGGCAGCCAGTCATTCCCGATGGTGGTCACGATCGAAGACGGAAAAATCAAGCGCATGGAGCGCGGCAGATGATCGCGCGCCTTTGGCACGGCCGCGTGCCGACCGCGAAGGCCGATGCTTACCGCCAGTTCGTCAACGGCCGCGCGATCCCGGATTACCGCTCGGTGCCCGGCAACCTAAGCGTCCACATCCTGGAGCGGCGCGAGGGCGAGGTCACGCACTTCATCACGCTGACGTTCTGGGAGAGCCTCGACGCGATCCGCGCTTTCGCGGGGGAGGACGTCGAGCGGGCGAAGTACTACCCCGAAGACGCCGAATTCCTGCTCGAATTCGAGCCGCGCGTCGTCCACTACGAGGTCGTGGGCAAGTCCTGAAGTCCCGAGGTCATTCGATTTCGAGCCGCTCCACGGCGACCGGCCGGCCGGGGATCATGCACACCGTCGTGTAGGTGCCGCGCGGCCACTGTCCCGGTTCGTCCCAGCCCATCGCGCCCGCGGCGTAGCCGCCGGGCCAGGTCGGCTCCGGCTCGTAGCTGAGCGTCAACGGCGGCGAAGTCTGGCCATCGGGCCAGAAGAAATAGCAGGCGATCGGAATCCTGGCGACGCGGCCGAGCGGCTCGTGCGTGAACTCGAGTTCGACGCCGATGCGCCTTGTGTGCGCAGCGGCGTGCACTCGCGCGTAGTTGCGATCGGCCTTGGCCGGCAGTTCGGCCACGACCGGGAAAAAGCGCATCTCGGCGACGTGAATGTCGGCGCCGGCGACATCGGTCGCGCCCTGCACGACCTCGAACGTGGCCTGGCCGATGAGTCGTCCCGCAGCCTTGCACTCGACCTGGTAGTGGCCCGGCGGCCAGTCGTCCTCATCCGCGACGCCCCAGAGCACGTTCGCGCTGCTCGATTCGGTTTCGCCGATGAAGAGCTGGAACGACATGTCGCGCGAAGTCGGAACCCGGCTGCCGTCCGGGCGCTGCATGCTGCACTCGAGCGGCACCACGAGACTCTCCTTCGGCGCGGAATAGGTCGCCGTCACCTCGACGCCCAGCCAGCGCATGCGGGTCGCATCGAAATGAACGGCGTAAATGCGGCGCGCGACCGGCAGCACGGCGTCGTCGGCTTGCTCGAAGAGGCGAAGCTGGACGGTCGAGAAGAGCGGGGCGTCGGCACTGGACGCAGGGACCGGCAGTGCGATGACGGCGGCAGCCAGGATCGGTCGGATCATGCGGGCTTTTCCCGGGGATGTTCCCGGTACTCTACTATGGGCGCATGGACTGGAGGCGCGCGCTTCTATTCGCAGTCGGCCTCGCCGCATTCGTGGCGGCATTCTTCGCCGACAGGATCCCGCAGGATCCGGGCTATCACCTGTTCGTGGACGGTCGCGAGATCTTCGGTGTTCCGAACCTGTGGAACGTCGCGACCAATCTGCCGTTCCTGGCCGTGGGAATCGCCGGGCTCCTGCACATGCGGGAGGCACCGCTCCGGCTGCACTTCGTCGTCTGTTGCGTGGGCATCGCGCTGGTCGCGATCGGCTCGGCCTGGTACCACCTCGGGCCTTCGAATCCGGCGCTCGTCTTCGACCGCCTGCCGATGACGGTGGCGTTCATGGCGTTGTTCGCGGCGGTCGTGGCGGACCGGGTCTCGCTGCAACTGGGCCGCGTGCTGCTTTGGCCCTGCATCGCCGCCGGTATCGCGAGCATCGGCTGGTGGCACTTGACGGAAAGCGACGGCACGGGGGACCTGCGCGCCTACGCCATCGTGCAGTTCCTGCCGATGGTGCTGATTCCGTTGATGCTGCTGCTGCTTCCCGGCGAGCGCATGCAGGCGCGCTGGCTGTGGGCGGGGCTCGCAGCCTATGTGGGGGCGAAACTCGCGGAGTACTTCGATGCCGGTATCTACTCGCTCGGCGACTTCGTGAGCGGCCACAGCATCAAGCACCTGCTGGCGGCGCTCTCCGCATGGTGGATCGTCCGCGCGTTCCTCAAAGGGGACGCACCTCAATTGAGGTAATTGGGGTGCGTCCCCTCTAAATGTCGCCGGCGAGGGCCTTGTAGAGGGCGGCGAGGGCGGTCGCGCGGTTGGTCGCCGCCTGGACGTGCTGGTCCTCGAGGTCGAGCTGCGTGCGCTCGGCATCAAGCAGCGCCAGGTAATCGCCGGCACCCACGTCGTAGCGCATCCGCGCGAGGCGGGCGGCCTCGGTCGCGGCAGCGGCGCCGGCGCGCAGCTGGCCTTCGGCCCGATTCGCGGCGCGGAAGCCCGCCAGTGCGTTCTCGGTTTCCTCGAGCGCGCGCAGCACCGTCTCCTGGTAGAACGCAATCGCGCCTGCGCGCTGCGCCTGTGAGGCCTTGTAGTACTGCCAGACGCGCCCGAAGTCGAGGAAGCTCCAGCTGATGGAGGGCCCGTAGCTCCAGCGCTCCGAGGCGCTGTCGCCGATCGCGCTGCGATCCTGGCCGGTCCAGCCGAAGGAGCCCAGGAGCTCCACCTTCGGGAAGAATTCCGCGATCCGGTCGCCGACATCGTGGGTCCTGGCCGCAAGTTCGCGCTCGGCTGCGCGGATGTCCGGCCGGCGGCGCAGCCATTCCACGGGCGTCCCGGTCGCGACCAGCTGCGGCAGCTCCGGCATTGAGCCCGCGGTCGCAAGCTTCGAGCGCAGCGTCTCGACCGGCCAGGCGGTCAGCACCGTCAGCCGCTGCTCCTGTCGCACCAGGTCGGCTTCGGCAATCGGCACGGTCGCCGCAAGACTGCGAAGCTGCGCCTCCGCGCGCGCGAGGTCGAGCTGGCTCGAGCCTCCCGCATCCACGCGCGCCTTGAGGATCTGGATGTTCTCCTCGAGGTTCGCGAGCTGGCGTTCCTTCAGGGCATGCCGCTCGCGCGCGCCGATCAGCGAGAACCAGGCCTGGGCCGTCTCGGCGACGATCGACAGGCGCACGTCGGCGAGCGATGCCGCGTCGGCTTCGACCCGGCGCTTGATCGCGCGGTTTTCATTGCGCAGCCCGCCGAACAGGTCGATCTCCCAGGTCGCGTCGAACCCGGCACGGTACGTCTCGGTGCGCAATCCGCCCGGCGGACCGAAGGGGTCGTCCACGCTGAACTTGCTGCGGTCCTTGCCCGCCTCGGCTTCCACCGTCGGGAACCAGCTGTAGATCGCGAGCCCCGAGAGCGCCCGTGTCTCGGCGAGCCGCGCCGCGGCCTGCGCAATGGTGGTGTTCGCCTCGAGTGCGCGCGCGATCAGCGCATCGAGTTCGGGGCTTTCGAAGTCCGCCCAGAGTTTCGAGGCGACCGGCTGCCCGGCCGCATCGGCGGTCGTCTGGTCAAACCTGGCCGGCAACGCGACTTCCGGCACGACGTGCCGGGGCCCGACCGTGCAACCGGCAAGCGCAACCACGAAAGCGAGCGCGGCAAGCTCACGCATGGCCGCCGCCCTCGGTGGCGAGCCGCTCGGCGCGGCGCAGCTCCTGCTTCTGCACGAGCTTCCTGATCGCGACGTAGAACACCGGCGTGAAGAACAGGCCGAAGAAGGTCACGCCCAGCATGCCCGCGACGACCGTGACGCCCATGACATAGCGCACCTCGGCGCCGGCGCCCGAGGCGAGCACCAGCGGCAGCACGCCCGCGATGAAGGCGAAACTCGTCATCAGGATCGGGCGCAGGCGCAGGCGGCAGGCCTCGATCGCGGCCTCGACGATGCCCTTGCCTTCCTCCTCGAGGTCGCGGGCGAACTCGACGATCAGGATCGCGTTCTTGCAGGCGAGGCCGATCAGCACGGCGAGGCCTATCTTGGTGAAGATGTTGTTGTCGAGGAAGGTTGGCGCGAAATCCGGCGGCGATACCGCGAGCCACAGCCCGTGCAGGAAGTTCACGAGCCAGGTTCCGCCGATCGCGGACAGCAGGCACAGCGGCACGATCAGGATGATCGCGAGCGGCAGCGACCAGCTCTCGTACAGCGCGGAGAGCACCATGTACACGAGCAACACGCAGAGCGGGAACACGAAGAGCGCGGTATTGCCCTGCGTGATCTGCTGGTAGGTGAGCCCGGTCCACTCGAGGTCCATGCCGCGCGGCAGCACCTGGTCGGCGATCGCGCGGACCTTGTCGAGGCCTTCGGTCGAGGAGAGGAGCGCCGGGTTGAGGCCGACCGACATGTCCGCGGCCGGGTAGGCGTTGTAGCGGATCACCGGGTCCGGGCCGTAGCTCGGCTGGATGTCCACGACGCTGCCGAGCGGCACCATCTCGCCGCGGTTGTTGCGGACCCTGAGCGCCTCGATGTCCTGCACGGTCGCGCGATAGGGCGCATCCGCCTGCGCGTACACCGCGTAGGTGCGGCCGAACAGGTTGAAGTCGTTTACATAGGCGGAGCCCAGGTAAACCTGTAGCGTGTTGAACACGTCGGTCAGCGACAGGCCGAGTTCCTTGACCTTCGTGCGGTTCACGGTGGCGTCGAGTTGTGGCACGTTCGACTGGTAGGAAGTGAAGGTGCCGAGCGGATCGATGCCGGGCGTCTGGCCGAGCGCGCCGATGAGCCCCATGGTCTGGTTGTAAAGCTCGCCGTAGCCGAGATTCGCGCGATCCTCCACGTACAGCTCGAGGCCGTTCGCGTTGCCGAGGCCGAGCACGGGCGGCGGCAGCAGCGCGAACGAGAGACCCTCCTGGATGCCGGCATAGCCCATGTTGATCTGCGCCGAGATGGCGCCCGCCTCGAGTTCGCGGCTGCCCTGCGGCTCGAGGCCGATGAACATGACGCCGACGTTCGGCGTCGCGACGAAGTGCACGGCGTTGAGGCCCGGGAACTGCACCACGTTGCTGACGCCGGGGACCTCCATCGCGATGTCGCCCATCCTGCGCATCACGGCGTC
>JBQTKF010000084.1:0-2987 GCA_052386355.1 Gammaproteobacteria bacterium | reverse complement strand
AACGGCGAGCTGCTGGATGCGATCCTTATCGGCGCAGGCGTGTGTTCTCGTTCCTGCTAGGACGCATCGTCGTGCCGCTGCCGCGAGGCTGGCTCACACCGGAAGAATCGCGCGGTGGCGATGACGGGGCGGTGTCGCGCTGCGGCGAAGGCGAAGCGGTCTCGCGCTGCCGCGCGGGCGGAGCGGACTCGCGCTCTCGCGCCGGGCGGCGCTCGCCGTCGGTGCGGCGTGTCCCCGAACCCGCGGTCATCACGGGCTGGCGCTCGCCACGATCGCCGAGCTGCCGGTTCGAGGTCGGCGGCGCGTCCGGCCGCTCCACGCGCTCGCGCGAATCGTCGCGACGCCATCCCCAGGGCCGCGTGTCGCCGTGCGCGAAGTTGCGCCCGCGGTCATGCCGGCCCGGCACCCAGCACCAGCGGTTCAGGTGGTTGAGGTAGGTCCAGCGGCCGCTGTAGTAGGTGAAGAATCCCCAGGGCGCGGGATCGTACCAGCCCCAGCCGTAGCCGGAGCGCGCCCAATAACCGTCACGATACGGCGACCAGCCGGAGTAGCCGTATCCCGGCATCCACACGCGTCCGTAACGGGAATCGTCGCGCCACTCGCCGTAGCGGTCGAGCTCGTCGTAACCGTCGCCTTCGTAAGGCGTATAGCGCGGGGCCCCGGTTTCGGCGAAGCGCAGCTCGCGCTCCATCACCCATTCGTCGAAATCGTCCGCGGGGCGCAGGGTCTCGAGGCGGGCGACGGAATCGCGGCCCTCGAGCCGCACGCGCTGGCCGGCGGCGATGCGCACCGGGCCGCCGGCGGTGGCGGCCGTCGCGCCACCCTTGTGCACCGTGAATGCCGTCACCTCATCCGAGCGGACGTCGGCGCGGTATTCGCCCGGCTCGTCGAGGGTGATGGCGGCGTTCGGCGTGCGGATCTCGAAGGATTCGTCTTCCAGGAGCTCGCGCAGGTACACGCTCAGGGTGCCGGCCTCGAGTTCGACGCGGACCGCTTCGACGTCGAGATCGGCCATGACGAACTCGCTCTGTTCGTCGAGCCGCAGCGTGGCGGTGCCGAGCGCGAGCTCCGCGCGGGCGTTGTACCTGGTCGCCAGGCTGTCGCCGGACGCGAGCGGCCGATCGGGCAGGGCAGTGGTCGCGCGCTCGCCCTCGGCCCTGAACGTGATCTCGCCTTCGACATAAGAAAGGCGTGCGATGCGCGCGGACGGGTCCTCGGACCCGCCCCAGGCGAGGGGCGACGCCGCAAGCGCAAGCAGCAGCAAGGCAGGACGCAGCATCATGGCGAATCCATCTTACGCCCCTTGGACATGAACGGAGGCTGAAGGGTTCGGCTGGTCCAAAGAGCGCGAGGGTCGCCGGGGAGGGCGGGGGAGGCGTATTCTGGCCCCCCATGCTGGAGGCCATCGTCATGACGCTCTCCATCACCTCGAACGCGTTCGCCCACAACGCGTCCATCCCCCGTCTCTATACCTGCCAGGGCAAGGACATTTCTCCGGCACTCGCCTGGACCGGGCTGCCTGCGGGCACTAAGAGCCTCGCGCTCATCGTGGACGATCCCGATGCGCCCGACCCGAAGGCGCCGAAGATGACCTGGGTGCACTGGGTGCTCTACAACATCCCGCCGAGCGCGGCCGGGCTACCGGATGCGATTCCGCCTGCGCGGTTGCCGGCCGGCACGAAGGAAGGGACGAATGACTGGAAGCGCACCGGCTACGGCGGCCCCTGCCCGCCGATCGGGCGGCACCGCTATTTCCACAAGCTCTACGCGCTCGACGTCGTGCTGCCGGATCTCAGGCGCCCGACCAGGGCGGCGCTGGAGAAGGCGATGTCCGGGCACGTGCTGGCGGAGGCGGTACTGATCGGCACCTATCAGAAGCAATGAGTGCCGCCGTGAATAGCGCAGAACTCGAATACGTCGGCTTCTGGCTGCGCGTCTGGGCGGCGGTCATCGATACAGTGCTGGTTTCTATCATCATCGCGCCGCTTCTGACCTGGATCTACGGCGCCGAGTACTGGGTCGCGGACGACCTGACGCTCGCGGCCTTGTTCCGGGTCCATGGCACGGCGGAGGTGCTGATCAACTGGATCCTGCCGGCGATCGCCGTCCTGCTGTTCTGGATCTACCGGCAGGCGACGCCCGGCAAGATGGCGATCGGTGCGCGCATCGTGGATGCGAAGACGGGCGGCAAGCCCTCGACCGGCCAGCTCATCGGCCGCTACCTGGGCTACTACGTCTCCATCATCCCGCTCGGCCTCGGCATCATCTGGGTCGGCATCGACGAGAGAAAACAGGGCTGGCACGACAAGCTGGCGGGAACCGTCGTCGTACGGCCGAGCGTGCGGGGCACGCGGCCAGTCACGTTCCAGTGATCGGGGTTGCGCCGCATTCGCGCGCGGCTCCTGTTTTCAGCGAGTACACGTAGTCCTCGAGCTGCGACTCGTCGCCGTCGCCGGCCACCGCCGCGGCGTGCAGGATGACGTCGCCCGCAGATTCCGGCGCGGTCCAGCTGATCTTCCAGCGGAAGCTCCCGGCGTCCGCGCGCGAGGCATCGGCCCGACGATGGTACGCGAATTGCACGCCGCGTTCCTCGAGCAATGCGACACCGGATGTATCCGGCTCCGGCACGTTGAGCGTTCCGGCCTGCGTGTTGCCGGTGGCGAGGCGCACCGCGAGCTGGAATCCCGCGGTCGCGATCCCACCTGAGCGGGACAGAGCGAGTTCGAGTTCGTAGCGCTGGCCCGGAACGTAGCGTTCGGGAAAGCCGCCGAGCGTCAGCATGCCCGCCGGATCATTCAACGCATTGCCGGAATGGCAGGCGAGGCAGGAGTCCTCGCCGAAGCCGCCGGTTACGCGCGCCGGCGGGCCGTCCCTGAAATGCAGCGCGAGGAGTGCGGGCGCCGGCAGCAGCGCCGCGAGCGCAAACGCGAGCCACTTCACTTCACGGCGCGGCCGGTGATGATGCGGCCGACCTGGTTGGCGTCGGT
>JBQTKF010000083.1:0-3709 GCA_052386355.1 Gammaproteobacteria bacterium | reverse complement strand
GTCCGCTATCTAAACCACCTCGTCGGGGGTCATCCGCAGCCCCTGATCGCCGCGGGTGGTGGGCAGCCAGCGGCGCGCTACGGTCGCGCCGCGGGGCGGGGGCTGTTAGCCCGCGCCGCAGCGCGGCCGGTGCCAATGCGAGCCCTTCGGCTTGCCGGGCTCGTTGGTACCGAGCGAAAGCTCGGATGGCTGCATCAGCTCGTCCACGAAGCCGTCGATCGACCAGGTATTCACGAACTCGTTGGGCCGCTTGGGCCGGTCGGTCGCCTGGGTGTCGCGCTCGGAGATCTGGATCAGCGTGACGCCCAGGTCGCGCGCGAGCGCGGCCCAGCCCGCGGACGCCGTCGGCGACTCCGCGTTGCGGCCGAGGCCGCTCGCGAGGTCGAGCAGGCCCTGCTTGACGAAGTGCGAAACGAGCCCTGGATTCGCGCCGTGATCCACGACTGCCGTGGGCGCGCCGGGCTTCAGCCGCCGGCCGAGCTTCAGCATGTCCTCGCGTGTCCGGTAATTGGTGCGCTCGCGCATGGTCAGCATCGGGTTGTCGAATACGCCGGGCCAGGGTTCGATGGAGGTGTCCACGTAGAGCACGCCGTGCCTGGAGCACCATTCGACGAGGTCGAGGCTCGAAACGTCCACCGAGAGGTTGAGCAACAGGTCGCCGGGCCTCAGCCGGCGCCTGAGTTCGCGCTCATAGGTCGCGGGCTTCAGGTGGCAGTGGACGAAGCGCGCCTGGTGGGCGGTCGCGAGCGCACGGCCCTGTTCGCTCGACTCGAGGACCGTGAGCCCGTCCGCGGGCAGTGCCAGGTGCTTGCGCAGGAGCGGAAGCGCTGCCTGGCCGATGCTGCCGCAGCCGACCATCAGCACGCGTCCCGGGAACTCCGCAGTCTCGAGTCGATTGGCAGGCACAGCGGAACCCTAGCAAAGTGCCCGTGGCGGCGCATCCCCGGCGTTTGCTGCCGCACTTCGGCCACCCCGTGCATAATTGGGCAGCCGTTGCGGAGTGCCCTGGATGAAGTTGAAGAGTGCATGCCTTGTCCTGCTCGCGCTGCCGGCGGTCGCGTCCGACCTGCCGCAGAGCAGCGCGCCGCCGGATGCGACGCTCTACATCATTTCGCCGCGCGACGGCGAGATCGTCAGGAATCCGGTCACGGTCCGGTTCGGTCTGCGCGGAATGGGCGTTGCGCCGGCGGGCGTCGCCTTCGATAACTCCGGGCACCATCATCTGCTCGTGGACGTCGAGCTGCCGCCACTCGACGCGCCGATCCCGGCGGATGAACACCACATTCATTTCGGGAAGGGCCAGACGGAGACCGTGCTGACGCTTGCCCCGGGCCCGCACCGCCTGCAGCTGTTGCTGGGCGATCATCTTCACCGGCCGCATGAGCCGCCGGTCGTGTCGTCGCCCGTCGCGATCACCGTCGCGCCATGAATCGAGCCGTGCGATTCGCGGCGGTTCTCGCCGTGCTTGGCCTGTGCGCCTGCGAGCGCACGCCCGAGTACGACCTGCTGGTCCGCGGCGGCACGATCCACGACGGCTCGGGCAGCGCGGGCTTCGCCGGTGACGTAGCGATCAGCGGCGAGCGCATTGTCTATGTCGGGCCAAGCGCACCGGGCCGCGCGCGGCACGAGATCGATGCCGCGGGCATGGCGGTCGCGCCCGGCTTCATCAACATGCTGTCGTGGTCCAACGAGTCGCTCCTGATCGACGGTCGCGGGCAGGGCGAACTGCGCCAGGGCGTCACGCTGCAGGTGATGGGCGAGGGCGAATCCATGGGCCCGCTGACGCCGCAGATGAAAGAGGAGCTGCTTGCGCAGCAGGGCGACCTGAAGTACCCGGTCGATTGGACGACGCTCGGCGGGTACCTCGAGACGCTGGAGAGGCAAGGCGTCTCCCAGAACGTCGCCTCGCACGTGGGTGCCGCGACGGCGCGTACCCACGTGCTCGGTTACGCCGACGTCGATCCGACACCCGGAGAGCTCGCCGCAATGCAGGACGTCGTGCAGCGCGCCATGGAAGAGGGTGCGCTCGGCGTGGCCTCGTCGCTGATCTACGTGCCCGGGTCCTTTGCCGGAACCGTCGAACTGGTCGCACTCGCCGAGACCGCAGCGCGATGCGGCGGGATCTACGCCACGCACATGAGGAGCGAAGGCGCGCAACTGCTCGAGGCGATTGAAGAGACCATCGAGATCTCGCGCCGCTCGGGAGCACCGGCCGAGATCTACCACCTGAAGGCGGCGGGGCGCGACAACTGGCCGAAACTCGAACAGGCGATCGACCGCATCGAGGCGGCGCGGCGCGGGGGCGCCAGGATCAGCGCCGACATCTATGCCTACCCGGCCGCGAGCACCGGTCTCGATGCCGCGATGCCGCCGTGGGTGCAGGAGGGAGGCAACGCCGCCTGGTTCGAGCGCCTGCGCGACCCGAAGCTGCGCGCGCGCGTGGCCGCGGAGATGCGCGACGGGAAACCGGACTGGTCAAACCTGTTGCGCGACGCCGGCGGCCCCGGAAACGTGCTGATCGTCGGGCTGCGCAAACCCGAGTTCAAACCGCTGATCGGCAAGACGCTCGCGCAGATCGCGAAGCAGCGTGCCACGACGCCCGAGGACGCCGCCATGGACCTCGTCGCAGAGGACGAAAGCCGCGTGCAGTCCGTCTACTTCCTGATGTCAGAGGACGAGGTACGCCGCAAGGTGGCGTTGCCGTTCGTGAGCTTCGGCTCGGATGGCTCGGCTCTGTCCGCGGAGGGCGTGTTCCTGAAAAGCAGCCTGCATCCGCGCGGCTACGGAAATTTCGCGCGCGTGTTCGCGCGCTACGTGCGCGAAGAAAAGCTGGTGACGATCGAGGAGGCCGTGCGGCGGATGACCGGCCACCCGGCGGACGTACTCGGGCTGCATGACCGTGGCCGCCTGCTTCCGGGTCATTACGCGGACATCGTGGTGTTCGACCCGGCCGCGATCCAGGACCACGCGACCTACGCAAAGCCGCACCAGTACGCGACCGGCGTGTCTCACGTCGTCGTGAACGGCGTGCCGGCGCTCGCCGACGGCGTGCCCACAGACGCTCGTCCGGGACGCTTCGTGCGCGGCCGTGCGTGGACCGGGCGCCAGGGCGGCGGCTGCCGCGCCGCTGCCGCTGACTGGGACTGGCGCTGATTGCCTGCTGAATTCCTCATCTTCGGGCTGACGCTTGCCGGCGTCGCGCTGTTCCATCGTCACGCGCTTCCGATCGCAGCCGTGGGCCTGGCTGCCATCGTGGTATTCGAGTGGGTCTTCACGCAGTTCCCGGCCGGACCCGGCGCTGCGGGTCTCGCGGCGCATCTCGCGCACGAGTGGGTGGTGCTGGTTAACCTGCTGCTGCTCCTCGTCGGCTTTGCGCTGCTCGCGCGTCATTTCGAGGAGAGCGGGATTCCCGCGGTGCTGCCGCGCTGGCTCCCGGACGGCTGGTCCGGCGCGCTGTGGCTGCTCGTGATCGTGTTCGTGATGTCGTCCTTCCTCGACAACATCGCGGCCGCGCTGATCGGCGGCGCGATGGCGCATACGCTGTTCCGCGGGCGGGTGCGGGTCGGCTACCTCGCGGCGATTGTCGCCGCATCGAATGCAGGCGGCTCCGGCAGCGTGATCGGCGACACCACCACGACCATGATGTGGATACGCGGCGTGGCGCCCGTCGAGGTGCTGCACGCCTACGTCGCCGCCGTTGTCGCGCTCT
>JBQTKF010000082.1:0-9856 GCA_052386355.1 Gammaproteobacteria bacterium | reverse complement strand
CCTCCTGCATCACGTGGCTGGAGAACAGCACGCAATGGCCGGCGGCCTTGAGCTTCAGGATCAGCGCGCGCAGCGCACGCGTCGCCATGACGTCGAGGCCGTTCGTGGGCTCGTCGAGCAGCAGGTTGCGCGGCGCATGCACGAGCGCGCGGGCGAGGGCGACCTTGACCCGCTCGCCCTGCGAGAATCCCTTCGCGCGGCGGCCGGCGTAGGCCTGCATGTCGAGCTCGGCGACCAGCGCTTCCACGCGCCGCGGCAGGCGCTCGCGCGCGATGCCGTGCAGTTCCCCGAAGTAGGCGATGTTCTCGCGCGCGGTCAGGTGCGGGTAGATGCCGGCGGCGTGCGGCAGCACGCCGATGGCGCGCCGGACTGCGAGCGGATCCGTCGCGACGTCGATCCCGTCCACGGTGGCGCGGCCGGCATCCGGTTTCAGCGCGGTATAGAGGATGCGAAGCGTGGTGGACTTGCCGGCCCCGTTCGGGCCGAGGAGTCCGGTGATGCGTCCGTCCTGCGCCTCGAAGCCGACGTCCTCGATCGCGCGGATTGCGCCGAAGGAGCGGGTGAGGCCGGAGACCGAGATCATGGCGAAGGCCCGCTGAACGACAGGAAGAACGGCGCAGGGCGGATCTCCGAGACGCAGGCGGTGTCGAGCGCCGCCGGATCGGCGCTTTCGATGAAGCTGCGCAACAGCCGCTGCACGCAGGGCAGCCGCGTCTGGCCATGGCCCTGGCCGGGCACCACGAGGTGCAGGCCGTTCTCGAACCCGGCGGCCGCGGCGGCGCCATAGGCCGGGGGCGTGGCCGGGTCGAACTCGCCGGAGATCAAAAGCGCCGGCACCGGCGACTTCAGCGGCGCGCTGAAGTCTGCGTCCACCGGCCCGCGCGGCCAGACTTGGCAGATCGCCTCCATCGCGTCGACCATGATCGTGCCCAGGGTGGTGCGCGCGAGTTCCGCGCGGTCCACCGCGCCGCCGAAGCGCGGCGCGTCCTCGGCGCAGACGATCGAGTGGTGCATGCCCATCGCGATCATGCGTTCGAGCTCGTCGCCGATCATTTCTCCCTGCGCGGCGAGCGGCACGTAATTGCCGCGGGTCGCCGCCTCGTGCACCACCAGCGGCAGCAGCGACGCGGTGCGCGAAGAGTAGGTCAGCATGCGCGCCATGGTCAGGAGGTGCGCGCGGGTCACCTCGAGGTCGCCGCTCGAGCCATCCACCGGGTCGGAGAATGCGATGCTCGCGGGGTGTCGCCGCAGCCGCTCGTCGAGCAAGGCGAACTGCGCCGCGATGTCCGGAAAGCGCCCATTGCAGGCGGCATCCGCCGCGCAGCGCGAAAACACGCGATCGAGCGCGGCCTGCGATTCGAGGGCGATGCGCGGGATCAGGACGAGGTTCGGCGGGATCACCGCGTCCAGCACCATGGCGCGCACGCGGTCGGGGTGGCGGCGCAGGTAGTGCTGGGCGACGCGGGTGCCGTAGGAGCCGCCGAAGAGATTGATGCGCTGGTAGCCGAGCGCCGCGCGCACCGCGTCGAGATCCCTGACGGCGACGCTCGTGGTGTAGAATTGCGGCCGCGCGGAAAGACCCGCCAGGCATTCGCGCGCCATTTCGCGCAGTTCCGCCGGCGGGATCTCGCCGGTTGCGAAAGCCTCTTCCGGCATCTCGCAGTCGAGACGGTTCGAGCCGCCGGTGCCGCGCTGGTCCACCAGCACGAGGTCGCGGTCGCGCCGGATACCGGCGAAGGCGCCAAGGAGCGGTGCATAGCCCTCGATCGCGCCCTGTCCGGGGCCGCCCGCGAGCAGGAACAGCGGGTCCGGCTTCGCCGTGGTCGCGACCGCGGGCACGACGGCGACCGCGAGTTCGATCGTTGCACCCTGCGGGTCGTCCGGATCCTCGGGCACGGTCAACCGGCCGCAGCGCGCCTCGACGGACACCAGTCCGTCCTGGTCCGAGATGCGGCAGGGCGCCAGGGGGAGTCCGCCGGCAAACGAGAAGTCGGGACACAGCAGGCCGCCCAGCAGGAAGGCCGCGGCGAGTTCGATGCGTGAATGCGTGCGGTCAGTCATGTCCGTTCTCCAGGTTCGCGGCCACGGCGCGCCGCAGGGCGGCCAGGCGCTCCGCGCGCCGGCGCTCGCGACGGCTCCACCACCAGAGAATCGCGGCCGCCGCCAGGATCGCGGCCACGGCCATCCCCGCCATCTTCGGCAGGCGTGCCGCGCCTTCCTCGAGATACAGGAACCAGCACGCGCCTGCGATCACGACGAGGTCCGCCGCAAGCACCCACCAGCCGAAGCGCACGTAGCGCAGGCGCGCGCGGGCGCGCCGTTCCGCAAGTGCGAGGAACTCCGCGGCCGAGGCGCGCTCATTCGCCAGCGTTCCGCGCCAGTTGAGCGTCGTGAAAGCGAGCGCGGCGACCACGAGGACCACGATGCCGGCCGCGGCGAAGCGCATCGTCGTCGAGCCGTCGGCGAACCAGAGCCAGCCGGCGAAGCCGACGAGGCCGACACCCGCGGCCCAGTCGCCTGCGATCCAGGCGAGCAGCCAGCGCCGTTCGCGCCGCGCCTTGCCGGCGAGCCCTGCGGCATCGGGCGTGCCTTGGCGCCAGGCGGCGGTCCAGCGGTCGAGATCCGGGTCGCTCATGCTCGTTCTCCGAGTTCCGCCTTGAGCAGGGCCTTGCCGCGTTGCAGCCGCACCGCGACGTTGCCGGCCGAGATTCCGAGCACGCGCGCGATGTCCTCGCGATCGAGGTCCTCGAACGCGAGCACGAGCACCGGGCGCAGCGTCAGCGGCAGCGCGTGGACCGCGCGCCGAAGGCGTTCTGCGCCCTGCATCCGCGCGGCCAGCTCGTCCGGGTGCGGCTCTGTGTCCGCAATCTCGGCCACAGCCTCGAGATCCTGCGGCGCCGGCCGCGACTCGTAGCTCGCGGCGAGACGGGCCAGCGCCGCGGCATGGGTGAAAAGCACCCTTTCCAGCTCCCGGTCCGTGTCCCGCATGTCTCCCATAGTCTCCCGTCCGGGGGATTCATTACAGGCCGGGGCGGGCGCGCTACCATGTCGCCCCTGAAATGAACCCCTGGGACGTCATCGTCATCGGCGGCGGGCACGCGGGCACCGAAGCGGCGCTCGCGGCCTCGCGCATGGGCGCCTCGACGCTCCTCGTGACCCAGAAGCTCGAGACTATCGGCCAGATGAGCTGCAATCCGGCTATCGGCGGCATCGGCAAGGGCCACCTGGTGCGCGAGATCGATGCCATGGGCGGCGCGATGGCGATCGCCGCGGACCGGGCGGGCATCCAGTTCCGCACGCTGAATGCGAGCAGGGGCCCGGCAGTGCGCGCCACGCGCGCGCAGGCCGATCGCACGCTGTACAGGCGCGCGATCCGCGCAATCCTCGAGGCGCAGCCCGGACTCGAGCTTCGGGAAGCGGAGGTCGCCGACCTCGTGGTCGAAGGCGGTCGTGTCATCGGCGTCGTCACCGCCACCGGCGATTCGTTTCTCGCCCGCGCGGTCGTGCTGACGGTCGGCACCTTCCTTGGCGGGCGCATCCACGTCGGACTCGAAAGTCGCGAAGGCGGGCGCGTGGGAGATGCGCCCTCGAACGCGCTCGCTGCGCGCCTGCGCGAGCTGCCGTTCGCGGTCGGGCGGCTCAAGACCGGCACGCCCCCGCGCCTCGACGGGCGCACGCTCGACTATTCGGTGATGGAACGCCAGCCCGGCGACGAGCCGCGGCCCGTGTTCTCCTTCCTCGGCAGGCGCGAGGACCATCCGCCGCAGCTGCCCTGCCACATCACGCAGACCAACGCGCGTACGCACGAAATCATCCGCGGCGCGACCGACCGCTCGCCCATGTTCACCGGCCGCATCGAGGGCATCGGGCCGCGCTACTGTCCTTCGGTCGAGGACAAGGTGGTGCGCTTCGCGGACAAGGCCTCGCACCAGGTTTTCGTCGAGCCCGAAGGCCTCGACACGCGCATCGTCTATCCGAACGGCATCTCGACGAGCCTCCCGGCCGAGGTGCAGGAAGCCTTCGTGCGCACGATCCGCGGCTTCGAACGCGCGAAAATCACGCGCCCGGGCTATGCGATCGAGTACGACTACTTCGACCCGCGCGGACTCAAGTCGAGCCTCGAGACCCGGCCGCTCGCGGGGCTCTACTTCGCCGGCCAGATCAACGGCACGACCGGCTACGAAGAGGCGGCCGCGCAGGGCCTGCTCGCCGGCATCAATGCGGCGCAGGCCCCGCTCGGCCGGGAGCCATGGTCGCCGCGCCGCGACGAAGCCTACCTCGGCGTGCTGGTGGACGACCTGACCACGCAGGGCGCGATCGAGCCCTATCGCATGTTCACCAGCCGCGCCGAGCATCGCCTGCTGCTGCGCGAGGACAACGCGGATGCGCGCCTGACCCCCACGGCGCGGGAACTTGGCCTGGTGGACGATGCGCGCTGGGATTTCTTCCGCCGCAAGCGCGATGCGATTGCGGCGGGCGGGGCGGCGGGCGACGACCCGCGCCTCGCCGCCCAGGTCGCATTGGCGATCGAGGTCGAGGTCAAGTATGCCGGCTACATCGAGCGCCAGCGCGCCGAGATCGAGCGCCAGCGCCGGAACGAGGAGACTCGGCTGCCTTCCTCGCTCGACTACGCCGCCATGCCCGGGCTCTCTAACGAGGCGCGCCAGCGGCTCATGCAGTGGAAGCCGGAGACGCTCGGCCAGGCCTCGCGCATGCCGGGCATCACGGCGGCGACTATCTCGATCCTGCTCGTCCACCTCAAGAAGCGCGCCCGCGCCGCATGAAGCGGCGTTCCCCGCTCGCGTCGCTGGCGCTCTGTGCGGCGATCGCCGCCGCGGGTGCGCTCGCGGGTTGCGGGCAGGAGCTGCCCGCTGCCGGGGAACTGCGTCGCGGCAATGGCAGCGAGCCGGATTCCATTGACCCGCAACTCGCGCGCATGGAAGCGGCCATGACCATCCTGCGCGACTGCTACGAGGGGCTGGTCTCGATGGCGCGGGACGGGAGCCCGGCTCCGGGCGCGGCGGAGTCCTGGACCGTCTCGGAAGACGGCCGCACCTATACATTCATATTGCGCCGCTCCGCGCGCTGGTCGAACGGCGACCCGCTCGTCGCCGAGGACTTCGCCTTCGCCTTCCGCCGGCTGGTGGACCCGGCGACGGCCTCCCAGTACGCATTGATGCTGGAACCCGTGGCGAACGCGGCGGACATCGTCGCCGGGCGCCGTCCGCCTGCCGCGCTTTCGGTCACCGCCCGCGACGAGCACACGCTGGTCGTCGAGCTCGCGGCCCCCAGCGCCTATTTCGTCGCCATGCTCTCGCATCCGAGCACCTTCCCGGTGCACCGGGCGACGCTCGCGGCGAAGGGCGGCGGGTTCGCGCGCCCGGGCATCGCAGTGACGAACGGGGCCTTCGTGCCCGCCGAATGGCAGGTCGGCTCGCACATCCTCGCCAGGCGCAACCCGCATTACTGGAACGACCGCGCGAATCGCCTCGATGCCGTGCGCTACCTGCACGTGGCCGATCCGGTGACGGAGCTGACGCGCTTCCGTGCCGGCGCGCTCGACGTCACCTACACGGTCCCGCCCGGCGAGGTCGCGCGGCTCGGGAAGGAATTGCCCGGGCAGCTGCACATCGCGCCGCACGTGGGCGTGTACTACTACGGCTTTGCGCTCGACCGGGCGCCGTTCAGGGACGCCCCGCAACTGCGGCAGGCGCTCGCGATGGCGATCGACCGCCGCGCAATCACGGAGCAGGTGCTGGGCGATGGCGAGCGGCAGGCTTTCGGCTGGGTGCCCGAGGGCATCGCGGGCTACACGGCGCAGCGTTTCGCCTGGGCTGGCCTTGACGACACGGCCCGCATCGCCGAGGCGCGGCGGCTCTATGCGGCGGCGGGGTATTCCGCGGCGCGCCCGCTGCGCGTCGAACTGCGCTCGAGCAAGAGCCCGATCCACGATCGCATCGCGCTCGCGGTCACGGCGATGTGGAGAGAGCAGCTCGGCGCCGAAGTCAGCCTGCGATCGGAGGACTTTCGCGTGCTGAAGGCGGCGATCGATGCGCGCGAGGCCGCGCTGTTCCGTGCCAGCTGGCTCGCCGACTACAACGATGCCTACTCATTCCTCCAGGTCCTGAAGGGTGGCTTCGGCATCAACCTGCCGCGCTATGCGGATCCCGTGTACGACCAGTTGCTGCTGGCGGCCTCTGCCGCAGCCGGCGCGGAGCGCGCGGCGATCCTGGCCGCGGCCGAGCGGCAGCTGCTCGAGGATGCGCCGCTCATCCCGATCTACTTCTACGTCTCGAAGCATCTGGTCGCGCCGCGCGTCGCCGGCTGGTACGACAACGTGATGAACGTGACCTATAGTCGCGACCTCGCCGTCGCGAGCGGGGGGAAGCAATGACGGCCGCGCCGGACGCGACTGCCGGACCCGCGAGATCCGGGACCACGCAGGTCATTGCCGGGTCCGCGCTCGGGACCATGTTCGAGTGGTACGACTTCTTCCTCTACGGTTCGCTCGCCGGCTTCATCGCCGCGCATTTCTTTTCCGCCGTGGATGAAACCACCGGCTTCATCTTCGCGCTCGCGACCTTCGCCGTCGGCTTCGTGGTGCGTCCGCTCGGCGCTCTCCTGTTCGGGCGCATGGGAGACATGAGCGGCCGCAAGAACACCTTCCTGACGACGCTCGTGCTGATGGGGCTCTCGACCTTCCTGGTGGGACTGCTCCCGGTCTACGACGCCATCGGCATCGCGGCGCCGGTGACACTCGTGCTGCTGCGGATCGTGCAGGGCCTCGCGATCGGCGGCGAGTTCGGCGGGGCCATCGTCTACGTCGCCGAACACGCGCCGGCCGGCAAGCGCGGTTTCCACACCAGCTTCATACCGGCGATGGCGATGTGCGGGTTGCTGTTGTCGCTCTTCGTGATCCTCGCGACGCGCAGCGCGATGCCGACGGAGGCCTTTGCGGACTGGGGCTGGCGCCTGCCGTTCCTGCTGTCGGCGATACTGCTCGGTATCTCCCTCTGGATCCGGATCCGGCTGCACGAGAGCCCGGTGTTCCGCGATATGCGCGAGCGGCGGGCGTTGTCGCGCGCGCCGCTGTCGGAAACCTTCCTGGATCGCGGCAACCGCCGGCTCGTGCTGGTGGCGCTGTTCGGCTGCGTGATGGGGCAAGCGGTGCTCTTCTACACCAGCACCTTCTATGCCTACCATTTCCTCGAGCGCATCGCGCGCGTGGACGGGTCCACGGTCACGCTGCTGGCGGGCGCCGCGCTCGCGGTCGGCGCACCGCTCGTCGTGTTCTTCGGCTGGCTGGCGGACCGCTGGCGGCGCAAGCCGCTGATGCTCTTGAGCTTCGCGCTGTCGGTTCTGCTCTTCTTCCCGCTGTTCGGCGCGCTGCTCGCAGCGGCGAACCCCGGGCTTGCGGCGGCGCGGGAATCGGCGCCGGTCGTGGTGCAGGCGGCACCCGGCGATTGCTCGTTGCAGCTCGATTTCGTCGGGCGGCGACGCTTCGACGGGCGGTCCTGCGACATCGTCAAATCCCTGCTGGCGCGCGCGGGCGTCAGTCACGCAACGGAAGCGCGTTCCGGGCCGGGCCCCGCGCGCCTCGCCGTCGGCACACGGGTGCTCATCGCGCCGGACCCGGCAGCGCATCAGGGAGAGGCGCTCTCCGCCGCGGTCGCGGAGTTCCGCACGTCGGCGCAGGCGGCGCTCGCCGAGGCGGGCTACCGGCCGGCGTCTGAAGCGGGCAGCGACTACGCGACGGTCGTCGCGATCCTGGCGCTCTTGCTCGTGCTCGCCGCGATGGGCACCGGCGCGTACACGCCGATGCTGGTCGAGCTGTTCCCGGCGCGCATCCGTTATTCCGGGCTCTCATTCGCTCAGAACTTCGGCAATGGCTGGTTCGGCGGCATGCTGCCGGCGGTCGCCTTCGCAATCGTCGCCGCGACCGGCGACGTCTTCGCCGGCCTTTGGTATCCGGTGACGGTGACCTCGGTCTGCCTGGTCATCGCCGTCTTCTTCCTGCCCGAGACCCGCGGCCGCCCGATCGCCTGAGCGTCCGCAAGGCGTCCGAAGGGCTGTCCGCGGACACTGGGGCGCGCCGGACCGCGCGGCCCGGTTCGGCAAGAAATGTTTCCATATCAATTGCTTGGCGCGGCCCTGCGGTTCTGGCACGGCGGTTGCAACGCTGATGGCGTGAAGATCACGAACCTGAGGCCGCTGATCTCCGCGCGCCCGTCGGCCGACGCCCCGGCGGGCGAATCCGGCATCCGCGGCACGGATGCGCAGGACATCGCGGTCGAGTTGACGCCGGACCGCCGCCGGCGCCTGATCCAGATCGGCCTGGCCGCGGGCGGTGCGCTCGTGGTGCTCGTCTTCGTGCTGCTGTTCCGCGCCTGGAGTGCTTCCGAGTACACGGTCTCCCGCGATCGCCTGCGCATCGTGACCGTGACCGAAGGGCCCTTCGTGCGCGACGTCTCGGCGCAGGGCACGGTGGTCGCGGCCGTGAGCCCGACGCTGTTTGCCGGCGCCGCCGGCAACATCAGCTACCAGGTGCGCGCGGGAGATGCCGTAAAAACCGGCCAGGCGCTCGCCGCGCTCGCGAGCCCTGCCCTCGAGAACGAATACCAGCGCGAGCGCGCGACGCTCGAAAGCCTCGACACCACGCTGCAACGCCAGGGCATCGAGATGCGCCGCCAGAGGCTGCGCTCGCAGGAGGAGATGGACCTCGCGAACGTGCAGATCCGCGCCGCCGAACGCGAGATGCAGCGCGCGCAGGCGGCCTGGGACAAGGGCGCGATCCCCGAGCGCGACCTGCGCCGTGCGCAGGACGAGCGCGAATCCGCGCGCCTCGCCTACGAGCACGCGCGCGAGACCGCCGACCTCGAGCGCGAGAGCCTCGACCTCGACCTGCGGAGCCGCCGCCTCGAGCGCGATCGCCAGGCGCTTGCAGTCGCCAACCTGAAACGCCGCGTGGACGAGCTGACGGTGCGCTCGCCGGTGGACGGCATCGTGGCGAACCTCGCCATGGCCGAACGCGCGAACGTCGCCGAGAATGCGCCGCTTCTCACGATCGTGGACCTGTCCGCCTTCGAGGTCGAGTTCCAGGTCGCCGACGTCTATGCCCGCGACATCAGGCCCGGCATGGAGGCGCAGATCACCCTCGACGGCGGCGAGCACGCCGGCGTCGTCACCGCGATCTCGCCGGAAGTGCGCTCGGGCCAGGTCACCGGCCGCGTCAAGTTCGTTGCCCAGCCGCCCGGCCTGCGCCAGAGCCAGCGCGGTTCGGTGCGCATCGTGATCGAGCAGCGCGCGATCGCGCGCAAGTTCGAGCGCAGCAGCGACATCACGAGCGCGACACGGGCCGTGTACGTGGTGGACGGCGGCCACGCCGTGCTGACCCCGGTGACGCTCGGCGCGGCTTCCGTGGGCGAGATCGAGGTCCTGAAGGGCCTCGAGCCCGGCGACGAGGTGATCGTCTCCGGCGTATCCGACTTCAAGGACGTTCCCGAAATCCTGATTGGCGGCTAGGAGCAGGACCCCATGCTGGAGATGAACGGCATCAGCAAGATCTACCGCACCGACCTGATCGAGACGCACGCGCTCAGGAACTTCTCGCTCAAGGTGGGCGACGGCGAGTTCGTGGCCGTCACGGGTCCCTCGGGCTCCGGCAAGACGACCTTCATGAACGTCGCCGGGCTGCTCGAGAACTTCGACACCGGCAGCTACAGCCTCGACGGCCAGGACGTCAGCCGGCTCTCGGACGAGCGGCGCTCCGGGCTGCGCAACGAGAAGATCGGGTTCATCTTCCAGAGCTTCAATCTGATCCCGGACCTCGACATCTACGACAACGTGGACGTGCCGC
>JBQTKF010000081.1:0-13382 GCA_052386355.1 Gammaproteobacteria bacterium | reverse complement strand
GTCGTACTTTCGTAATCTGGCCGACAGGCGAGATTACGAAAGTACGACCCGGCACCACACCCTATTCGCCGAGCGAGAGCAGCGTGGCATTGCCACCGACCGCGGCGGTGTTGATGGTGACGGTCTGCTCGGTGGCGAATCGCGCGAGGTAGTGCGGCCCGCCGGCCTTGGGGCCGGTGCCCGACAGGCCGCAGCCGCCGAACGGCTGTACGCCGACCACGGCGCCGATCATGTTGCGGTTCACGTAGACGTTGCCGACGCGCGCACGGCTCGCGATGCGCCGGGCCACGCCGTCGATGCGCGTGTGCACGCCGAGCGTGAGTCCGTAGCCGCTGGCGTTGATCTCGTCCAGCACGGCTTCGAGCCGCTCCCCCGGGAACCGGACCAGGTGCAGCACCGGGCCGAACACCTCGCGCTCGAGACGTGACAGGCCCTCGATCTCGACCGCGAGCGGCGCGAACCAGTGCCCGCGCGCGAGTCCGGCGGGAAGCCGCGACCGGTGATGCCAGCGTGCCCCGCGCAAGATCGCCTCGGCATGCCGCTCGAGCGTCTCGCGCGCCGACTCGTCGATCACCGGGCCCACGTCGGTGGCGAGCAACGCCGGGTCGCCGACCGCAAGCAGGTCCATGCTGCCGGCCAGGAGTTCGAACACGCGCGGCGCGATGTCCTCCTGCACGTACAGCACTCGCAAGGCCGAGCAGCGCTGGCCGGCCGAGTTGAACGCGGACAGGACCGCGTCCTGCACCACCTGCTCCGGCAATGCCGAACTGTCCACGATCATCGCGTTCTGGCCGCCGGTCTCGGCGATCACGGCGGCCAGCGGGGCGTCGCGCGCGGCGAGCGTGCGGTTGATCAGCTGCGCGGTTTCGGTCGAGCCGGTGAACGCGACGCCGGCAAGGCGCGGGTCCGCGGTCAGCACCGGGCCGATGCGGGAGCCGCGTCCCGGCAGCAGGTGCAGGACGTCGCCCGGGATGCCACTCGCGAGCAGCAGCCGCACCATGGCCGCGGCTACCAGCGGGACCTGCTCGGCCGGCTTCGCGACCACAGCGTTGCCGGCGGCGAGCGCAGCCGCGACCTGACCGGTGAAGATCGCCAGCGGGAAATTCCAGGGGCTGATGCAGGCGAATACGCCGCGTCCCCGCAGCACCAGCCGGTTGGATTCCCCGGTGGGTCCCGGCAATGCCGCCGCTGCACCGAATCCGCGCTCGGCGCCCGCGGCGTAGTAGCGCAGGAAGTCCACCGCCTCGCGCACCTCGGCGATCGAATCAGGCACGGTCTTGCCGGCCTCGGCCACGCAGATCGCGACGAATCGCGGCAACTCGCGTTCGAGCGCGTCCGCTGCTCGACGCAGGATCGCGGCGCGCTCCGCGGCAGGCGTGCGATCCCAGCCCGGCTGCGCTGCCGCCGCGAGCGTCATCGCCTCGGCGGCCGTTGCGGCGTCGGCCTCGGCGGCCTCGCCCACCCGGTGCGCGAGATTCGACGGCGAGCAGACCGCGCGCCGCGCGCCATCGCGCTCGCGCCCGCCGACGATGGGCGCGGCCGCGAGCGGACGCGCGAGCGCCGCTCGGCAGGCTGCCGCAAGCCGCTCCTGCTCTCGCGGGTCCGCGAGATTCACGCCTGCGGAGTTCGCGCGCTCCGCGCCGTAGAGCGCGACCGGCTTCGGGATGCGCGGGTGCGGGCCCGGGCCGGCGCGTTCCACCTCCGCCACCGGATCGGAAACGACCTCCTCGGGCGGCAGGGACTCGTCGACGATGCGGTTGACGAAAGAGGTATTGGCGCCGTTCTCGAGCAACCGGCGCACCAGATAGGGCAGCAGGTCCTCGTGCGAACCGACCGGTGCGTAAACCCGGCACGGCAGGTTGCGCCCGGCAGGGTCGGTCAGTTCCGCATAGAGTTCCTCGCCCATGCCGTGCAGGCGCTGGTACTCGAAGTCACGCCCGTGCGTGCGGGCGAGGCGCGCGATGCTGGCCGCCGTGTGGGCGTTGTGGGTCGCAAACTGCGGCACCAGCCGCCGGCTGCCCTCGAACAGGATGCGCGCACAGGCGAGGTAACTGACGTCGGTGTGGTGCTTGCGCGTGAACACCGGATAGTCGGCGAGCCCACGTTCCTGCGCCCGCTTGATCTCGCTGTCCCAGTAGGCTCCCTTGACCAGTCGCACGTTCAGCATGCGTCCGGTCGCGTCGGCGCGCGCCCCGAGGTATCTCAGCACGTCGGCCGCGCGCTTCTGGTAGGCCTGCACCGCGAGCCCGAGCCCGTCCCAGCCCGCGAGCGCGGAGTCGGCCAGAAGTCCGTCCATCAGCTCGAGCGAAAGTTCGAGGCGGTCGGTCTCCTCGGCATCCACCGTGAGCGCGATGCCGGCGGAGCGCGCCTCGAGCGCGAGCGCGCGCAGGCGCGCACCCAGCTCGCGCCGCACCTGCTGGCGCCGCGCAAACTCGTAGCGCGGGTGCAGCGCGGAAAGCTTGACCGAGATGCTGGGCCAGGATGCGGCCGGGCTGCCGGCACGCACCGAGCGGCCGACCGAGGCAATCGCCGCACCATAGGCCTCGAGATAGCGTGCCGCATCCTGCTCGGTCAGCGCGGACTCGCCCAGCATGTCGTAGGTGTAGCGGTAGCGCGCGGCGTCGCCCTCCGCCGCCCGCGCCAACGCCTCCGCAATGTCGCGGCCCATCACGAACTGGTGGCCCATGATGCGCATCGCCTGGCGGAAGGCCGCGCGCACCACCGGTTCGCCGAGCCGCGCCACCAGCCGCCGCAGGAAATCCGCCGGGTCACGCATCTCGCTGTCCGTCGGGCGCATCAGGCGGCCCGTCAGCATCAGGCCCCAGGTGGAGGCGTTGACGAACAGGGACTCGGCTTCGCCCAGGTAGTCCGACCATTGGCCGCTCGAGATCTTGTCGGCGATCAGCGCATCCGCCGTGTCGGCGTCCGGGATGCGCAGCAGCGCCTCGGCCAGGCACATGAGCACCACGCCCTCCTGCGAGGCAAGGTCGTACTGCTGGAGGAAGGCTTCGATGCCGCCGCGGGCGCCGCGGCGCGTGCGCGCCGCGCGCACCAGCGCGATCGCGTCCCGGCGGACTTCCTCCCTCGCCGCCGGTGGCAGCAGGGCTTCCGCCGCGAGGCGCGCGATCAGGGCGGCCTCGTCCGCGAGCCAGGCGCCATTCATCGCGGTGCCGGGCGCGGACTGGAAACCCCGGGGATCGGCGCGCAGGAATGCGGGCGGCGCGGCGTCGTTCATGGCGCGCATTCTATGTCGCGGCTTCGCCGGACGTCAGTCGCGCGCCCTGCGGCGTGCGCGGTAGTCGGCGAGCACGCGGCCGTGGTCGAAAGCCAGCGGCGGCGGCATCCCGGGATCCGCAATCACGATGGCGCGCGCGTCGTCGCCGGCCACCGGCTGGCCGCGCGAGGTGCCGATGAAGATCACGCTCACCACGTGCCCGCGCGGATCGCGGGCCGGGTCGGAGTAGACGCCCAGCAGTTCCGTGAGCCTCACCTCGAGCCCGGTCTCCTCGCGCGCCTCGCGCCGCGCGGCGTCCTCGACCGTCTCGCCGATCTCGACGAAGCCGCCGGGCAGCGCGCAGCCGGGCGGCGGCTCGCCGCGCTCGATCAGCACGATCGGCCGCCCGGGCCGGTCCTCCAGTTCGATCACCACGTCGACGGTCAGCGGCGGCGTCTCCGGCAACGGCATCAGCGTCTCGCCGACGAACCCGCGGCCGCGGCGGCCCGCAGGCGGGCGGCTTCCGGATCGCCGAGGTAGGCGCGGATCAGGCGCCGCCCCGCATACAGCAGCGGGATCAATGCGACCGCCATCGTCATCTTGTACAGGTAGTTGACGGTCCCTACGGCGAGGAAGAGCGCCATGGGCCACTGCTGCGGCCCGAGCACGAACGCGATGTAGAGCACGATGAAGCTGTCGATGAGCTGCGACACCGCGGTCGATCCGGTCGCGCGCAGCCAGACGAGGCGCTCGCCGGTCGCACGGCGGATCCGGTGGAACAGGGCCACGTCGATCAGCTGCCCGACCAGGAAGGCCGTGATCGAGCCCCCGATCGTCCACATTCCCTGCCCGAACAGGCTCGCGAATGCCGCCTGCATGTCAGGTACGCCGCGTTCCGCGCCGATGGTCACCCACCAAGACGCGGGCGCGAGGCCGATCGCGAGGTAGGCGAACACGAAGGCATAGGCGATGAAACCGACTGCGAGCCAGGAGATGAAGCGCACGCCGCGCACGCCGAAATGCTCGTTGATCACGTCAGTCAGGATGAACACCACCGGCCAGAGCATCACGCCTGCGGTGAATGACAGCGAGCCCTCGCGCCCGAACAGCCGCCAGTCGAATGGCGGCAGGCCGAGCGTGTCCTCGAGCGCGAAAATCTTGACCCCGACGAATTCGGCGATCAGCGCGTTGGTGACGAACAAGCCGGCGAGCGCGATGAACAGCCGCGCCGGCCGCGAAGCGACCACCGCAGCCGTCTGGTCGTGGGCGTGCTGGGACATGCAGGGGTCTCCCGGGCCGGGATTATACGGGCCAATCGGAGGTTCCCTATAATCCGCGCCGGGCATCCGAACACGGGGTTCCATGGACCAGGCATTGCTGGATCGGCTCGAGTCGCAGCTCGCCGGACTCGAGCGCGACGGGCTGTTCAAGCGCGAGCGCGTGATCGGCTCGCCGCAGGATCCCGTCGTGCGCCTCGAGGACGGGCGTGAGGTGATCAACCTCTGCGCCAACAACTACCTGGGCCTCGCGAACCACCCGGACCTCTGCCGCGCTGCGCACCAGGCGCTCGACCGCTACGGCTACGGCATGGCCTCGGTGCGATTCATCTGCGGCACGCAGACCGTGCACCGCGAGCTCGAGCGGCGGCTGTCGGCATTCCTCGGCACCGAGGACACGATCCTCTACTCGTCGTGCTTCGACGCGAACGGCGGACTGTTCGAGACGCTGACCGACGACAGCGACGCGATCATCTCGGACGCGCTTAACCACGCCAGCATCATCGATGGCATCCGCCTGTCGAAGGCGCGACGGCTGCGCTACGACAACGGAGACCTCGAGCAGCTCGAGGCCCGGCTGAAGGAAGCGCAGGACGCACGCGCGCGCCTCGTCGTGACCGACGGCGTGTTCTCGATGGACGGCACGATCGCTCCGCTCCCCGGCATCTGCGAGCTCGCCGACCGCTATCGCGCGACCGTGGTCGTGGACGACTCGCATGCGACCGGTTTCATGGGCGCGTGCGGACGCGGCACGCACGAGCATCGCGGCGTCATGGGCCGCGTCGACATCCTGACCGGCACCCTCGGCAAGGCACTCGGCGGGGCGAGCGGCGGCTACGTCTCGGGCCGTGGCGCCGTGGTCCGCTGGCTGCGCCAGAGTTCGCGGCCCTACCTCTTCTCCAACACGATCGCGCCGGTGGTCGCCGCGACGACGATCGTGGTGCTCGACCTGATCGAGCGCGAAGGCAGCCTGCGCCGCAGGCTGCTGGACAACGCCGCCTGGTTTCGCGCGCAGATCGCGGCGCTCGGATTCTCGCTGCCGCCGGGCGGGCACCCGATCATCCCGGTGATGATCGGCGACGCCGCGCTCGCCGTGCGCATGGCGGAACGCCTGCTCGAGCTGGGCATCTACGCGATCGGATTCTCGTACCCGGTGGTGCCGATGGGCAAGGCGCGCATCCGCACGCAGATGTGCGCCGGGCACGACCGCGCCATGCTGGAGCGCGCGGTCGCCGCATTCGCGCGGGCCGGCCGGGAACTCGGCGTGATCGGCCAATGAGGCCGGAGGGCAGCGGATGAAGGCGCTGATCAAGGCGAAACCGGAGCCTGGCATCTGGCTGGGCGAGATGCCGCGGCCCGAGCCGGGGCCGAACGACGTGCTGATCCGCATGAAGAAGACCGCGATCTGCGGCACCGACATCCACATCTACCAGTGGGACGCCTGGGCGGCGCGCACGATCCCGGTGCCGATGCAGGTCGGGCACGAGTACTGCGGCGAGATCGTGGCGCTCGGCGGCGAGGTCCGGGGGCTCGCGGTCGGCGACCGCGTGTCCGGCGAAGGGCACATCACCTGCGGCCACTGCCGCAACTGCCGGGCCGGCCGCCGCCACCTGTGCCGCAACACCCTGGGCGTCGGCGTCAACCGCCCCGGCTGCTTCGCCGAGTACATGGTGCTGCCGGCCGCCAACGTGTTCCGGCTGCCGGATGCGATCGGGGACGAAATCGCCGCGATCCTCGACCCGCTCGGAAACGCGACACACGCGGCGCTGTCATTCAACCTGGTCGGCGAGGACGTTCTGATCACGGGCGCGGGTCCGATCGGCATCATGGCGGTGGCGGTCGCGCGCTTCGTCGGCGCGCGCCACGTCGTGGTCACCGACGTCAATGACTACCGTCTCGCGCTCGCGCGACGGATGGGCGCGACGCGGGCGCTGAATGTCACGCGCGAGAAGCTCGACGATGCGATGCGCGAGCTCGGCATGCAGGAGGGATTCGACGTCGGCCTCGAGATGTCCGGCAACCCGGGCGCATTTCGCGACCTGCTGCGCGCAATGCACCACGGCGGCAGCGTGGCGCTGCTCGGCATCCCGCCCACCGAGACCGCGATCGACTGGAACCAGGTCATCTTCAAGGGCCTCGTGATCAAGGGCATCTACGGGCGCGAGATGTTCGAAACCTGGTACAAGATGTCGGCGATGCTGCAAAGCGGGCTCGACGTCAGCCCGGTGATCACGCACCGATTCCCGGTCGCGGATTACCGCGCCGCTTTCGACACCATGAGCGGCGGCCAGTCCGGCAAGGTGATCCTGGAGTGGGCCGCCTCGGGGACTGTCCCCTTTTCGGCCTTGAGAAAAGGGGACTGTCCCCTCCTGCTCACTCCACCCGACAGCCGCACAGGTAGAGCGGCCGGCCTTCGGCCGCGAGGGCGAGCAGCGTGCGCGCCTGCTGGAGCGCCTCGCGCACGCCCGGCAGCGCCGGCCGGCGCGGCGTCGCGGCCTGCACCACCCGGGCCGCCACGGAGCGCAGCCAGAACGCCAGCGAATCGCGCCAGCTCTTTTCGCGCTCGTACCAGATCACGCCGTAATCCTCGCCGAGATCGGCGAGACGGGCGGCCTCCGCGATCGCTTCGTCCACGCCCCCGAGTTCGTCGACGATGCCGGCGGCGCGTGCGTCGGCGCCGGTCCAGACCCTGCCCTGGGCCAGGCTCTCGATCTCCTCCGGCTTGCGGTCGCGCGCCCGCGCCACATGGCCGACGAAGGTCCGGTAGGCATGCTCCACCGAGGACTGGAGGATCTGCTTCACGTCCGGGCCGAGCTCGCGGTCGAGCTCCGCCTGGCCGCCGAGCCGGGTGGTGCCGAAGCCGTCGCTCGTGATCCCGACCTTGGCCAGCGTGCGCTGGAATGTCGGCACCAGCGCGTATACCCCGATCGAGCCGGTGATGGTGGTCGGTGCGGCGATGATGCGATCGGCATCCATCGCGATGTAGTAGCCGCCCGAAGCTGCGACGGTGCCCATCGACGCGACCACCGGCTTGCCGGCCTCCGACAGCGCCGCGACTTCGCGACGGATCACCTCGGAGGCCATCATGCTGCCGCCCGGGCTGTCGATGCGAAGCACCACGGCGGCAATGTCGTCGTCTCTCTCCGCGTCGCGCAGGAGCGCCGCCAGCGTGTCGCCGCCGACCAGTCCCGGCGACTGCTCGCCGTCCAGGATCTCGCCGCGCGCCACGATGATGCCGACATTGCGCTCGCCGCGGCGCTCGAAGCCCAGGTCCGACCGCACCACCGGCAGGTAAGAGCGCCAGTCCACCGACGCATAGATCGTGTCCTCGTCCTCGCCCGCGATCTCGGCGACCCGTGCCCCGAACTCGGCGCGCGTCATGAGGCCGTCCACCAGGCCGCGCGCCAGCGCGTATTGAGCGGCATCTCCGCCCGTCGCGCGAAGGCCGGCGGCCGCCTCGTCGGCATAGGCCTGAATCAGCGCGGGCGTGAGCTCGCGCGCGGCGGCCACGTCGACCTTGTAGGCGTCCCAAAGCGCGCCCACCCAGACCGAGGCGTTCTCGCGGTCTTCCGGCGACATGTCGCCGCGGATCCAGTCCTCCGGCGCCGACTTGTGCTCACCCACCTTGAACAGGTTGAGGTCCACGCCGAGCTTGTCGATGGCGCCGCGGAAGTAACTGCGGTAATAGGAATAACCGTCGATCAGCAGGTAGCCCATGGGGTCGAGATAGACCTCGTCGGCCTGCGCCGCCAGGTAATACTGACGCTGGCTGTAGGCCTGGCCGTGGGCGTAGACCTTCTTTCCCGTCTCGCGGAACCACCGGATCGAGCGCGCAAGGTCCTGCAGCATCGGCAGCCCGGCGCCTTCCAGGCCGTCGAGCTCGAGCACGAGCACACGGATGCGGTCGTCGTCGCGCGCCTCGTCGACCACGTCGACCAGGTCACGCAGCCTCGTCTCCACCCGGTCCTCGCCCGCCGCGTCGGCGAGCGCCCGGCCGAGCGGGTCGCCGCTGTCCTCTTCGACCAGAAACCCCTGCGGCGCCAGCACCAGCGCGGCGCTCCTCGGCACGATCGGCAGCGAGGTATGGCTCGCGGCCAGCAGCGCGGCGAACAGGAACAGCAGCAGGATGAGGTGCAGGACCTTGCGCAGTCCGTCGAGGGCAAGCCAGATTCCCTTCAGCAGGGCCCAGATCGCGCGCAGCACGGGCATGGTCCTTGCTCCTCAGACGCCGAGCTTTTCCTCGATGCGGGCCGACTTGCCGGAACGGTCGCGCAGGTAATAGAGCTTGGCGCGGCGCACTTTTCCGCGGCGCTTGACCTCGATGTCGGCGAGCGCCGTGCTGTGCGTCTGGAACACGCGCTCCACGCCCTCGCCGTGCGACACCTTGCGCACCGTGAACGAACTGTTGAGGCCGCGGTTCTTGCAGGCGATGACCACGCCTTCGTAGGCCTGTACGCGCTCGCGGTCGCCCTCACGCACCTTGACCTGCACTACGACGGTATCGCCGGGCCCGAATTCGGGCAGCTTGCGCTTCATCGAGCGCGATTCCAGTTCCTTCATGATCTTGTTCATCGATCCAGCTCCGATTCGGTCCAACACCCTTCGATCACGTCCGCGGCGGGTCGATCCCCGCCTCGGCGCAGTATTCCTCGAGCAGCGCGCGCTCGTCCGGCGCGAGGACCCTCTCGGCGAGCAGGTCCGGGCGCAATCGCCAGGTCCGGCCGAGCGCCTGCTTCAGGCGCCAGCGCCGGATCGCGGCGTGGTTGCCGCCCGCCAGCACCGCCGGCACCGCAAGACCTTCCCACTGTTCGGGCCGCGTGTAATGCGGCCAGTCCAGCAGGCCCTGGCCGAACGAGTCCTGGGTCGCCGATTCCCCGGCGCCGAGCACGCCCGGCAAGAGCCTCGCCACCGCGTCGATCACGACCAGCGCCGCCAGCTCGCCGCCCGACAGCACATAGTCGCCGATCGACAGTTCTTCGTCGATCAGGGCATCCAGCACCCGCTGGTCGATGCCTTCGTAGCGCCCCGCCACCAGCCCGAAGCCGGCAAGCCCCGCGAGGCGCCGGGCCCCGGCCTGGTCGAAGCGCCGGCCCTGCGCCGACAAGGCGATCATCGGCGAACCGGCGGGAAGTCTCCCCGCCGCGCGTCGGATCGCCGTCGCGAGCGGCTCGGGTGCGAGCACCATTCCGGGCCCGCCGCCGAACGGCCGGTCATCCACCGTACGGTGCGCGTCCCTGGCGTGGTCGCGCGGATTCTCGGTGCCGACCGACAACCGGTCTGCCGACTGCGCTCGCCCGACCACCCCGACGGACAGTCCCGCCTCGATCAGCGCCGGAAACAGCGTGACGACCTCGACCCGCATCTAGAAGTCCGGGTCCCAGTCCACCACGATCCGCCCCCGCGCCAGGTCCACCTGCCGCAGGTGCCTCGGCACCAGCGGCACCCAATGCTCGCTCTCGCCGATCACCACCATCACCGCGTTTCCCGGCAAGTCGAGGAAGTGATGCACCCGGCCGAGACGGCGTTCCAGCACGTTCACGACTTCGAGCCCCACCAGGTCGGCCCGGTAGTACTCCCCCCGCCCGAGCGGCGGCAGTTCCTGCCGTTCGACCCACAACTCGCCCCGCGCGAGCGCACCGGCGCCGTCGCGGTCATCGATGCCCTCGATCCTTGCCACCAGGCCCTTGCCGTGACGGCGTCCCTCGAGCGGCCGCAGATCGCGGTTGCCGCCGCCGGGCAACGCGAGCCGCCAGCGGGGAAACTCGAGGATCTGCTCCGGCGGTTCGGTGTAGGACTGGAGCTTGACCCAGCCGCGCACGCCGAACGACCCCGTGATCCGCCCCAGCACGATGCGTTCATGCTCCCGTGCGGAATCCCGCGACGGTGCAGGCTTCATCGCGGTGGCGCGGCTCAGGCGGCGTCGCAGCTCAGGCCGCGACCTGCTTGCGCGCGGATGCGACCAGCGTGCGCACGCGATCGGACATCGAGGCGCCGACGCGCGTCCAGTGCTCGATGCGCGCGAGGTCGAGTTCCAGCTTGCGGTCCTTGCCGCGCGCGACCGGGTTGAAGTAGCCGACCTGTTCCAGCACCGTCCCGCCCTGCCGCTTGCGGCTGTCGGTAACGACGACGTGGAAAAAGGGCGCATTCTTGCCGCCGCGGCGCGTCAGGCGAATCGTGACCATCGAATGAATCCCTCGCAGCCTCGCTGCGTCAATCCGGGGCCCGGCGGCCCCTGCGAAGAGCCGAGCATTCTACTCAAATCTCCCTGCCGATGAAAGGCTTAGGCCCCGCCGCCTAGCGCTGCCCGCCGCCGCCCGGCAGCCGTCCGGAAAGGCCGCGCAACAGGCGCTTGAGGCCGCCGCCCTTCATCTGCTTCATGACACGCTCCATCTGCTGGTGCTGCTTCAACAGGCGGTTGACCTCCTGTACCGGGACCCCCGCACCCGCGGCGATGCGTCGCTTGCGCGAGCCCGCGATGGACGCAGGCCGGCGCCGCTCGGACGGCGTCATGGAATCGATGATGCCGATCTGACGCCGTATCGCCGCTTCGTCCACCTGCGCCGCGGCGCCTGCCGGCAGCATGCCGGACGGCAACTTGCCCGCGAAGGCGGCGATGCCACCCATGCGGTTGAATTCGGAAAGCTGCTCACGCAGGTCGGTGAAGTCGAATCCGCGCCCCTTGACCACCTTCTCCGCCAGGCGCTGCGCCTTCTCCTGGTCGGATTTCGCCTGGACTTCCTCGATCAGCGTGAGCACGTCGCCCATGCCGAGGATCCGCGCCGCGATCCGCTCCGGGTAGAACGGCTCGAGTGCGTCGGTCTTCTCGCCCGTACCCATGAACAGGATCGGCTTGCCGGTCACCTGGCGCACCGACAGAGCGGCGCCACCGCGCGCGTCGCCGTCGGCCTTGGTCAGGATCACGCCGGTGAGCGCGAGCGCCGCGTCGAAGGCGCGGGCCGCGTTGACCGCGTCCTGACCGGCCATGCTGTCGACCACGAACAGCCGCTGGTGCGACGACACCGCGCCGTCGATCGCGCGCACCTCGGCCATCATTTCCTCGTCCACGTGCAGGCGCCCCGCGGTGTCGACGATCAAGACGGCGTGCTGGTGGCGGCGCGCGTGTTCGACCGCCGCCTGCGCGATGGCGACGGGCAGCGCCCCGGTGGCCGCTGCGAAATAGTCGGCGCCGACCTGGCCGGCCAGGCGCTGGAGCTGGGTCATCGCTGCCGGCCGGTGCACGTCGGTGCTCGAGAGCAGCACCTTGCGCCCGTGGCGCTCGGCGAGATGGCGCGCGAGCTTGGCCGCGGTCGTAGTCTTGCCGGCCCCCTGCAGTCCGGCGAGCAGCACGACGACGGGCGCAGCCGCGCGCAGGTCGAGGCCGGCGCCCGGCTCTCCCATCACGCGCGTGAGTTCCTGGTGCAGGATCCGGATGAATGCCTGCCCGGGCGTCAGACTGCGCGCCACTTCGGCGCCGATCGCGCGCGCGCGCACCGACTCGGTGAACGACTTGACCACGGCCACCGCGACGTCGGCCTCGAGCAATGCCACGCGCACCTGGCGCAGCGTGTCGGCGACGTTGTCCTCGGTCAGGCGGCCGCGCCCGCGCAGCGCGTCGACCGTACGGCCGAGCCGCTCGGCGAGTGAATCGAACATCGGAAAGTTCCTGGATCGGCTCCGCCGCCGATTATAGGCGAGCCCGAACCTGCGCTTTGCTTCCTCTGCCCCCTGTGCAATGATCGCCCGCGGTTCTGGAGCCCGCCGGTTGCGCGCATTCCTCGTCATCCTGTTCTATCTCGCCGCGGCAGCGGCTGCGGCGCACGCGGCGCGGCGCGACAGCGCGCGCACCTCGCTCGCCGAGCCCGCGACCTGGCTCGCACTCGCGGCGCTCGCGCTGCATGGCACCTGGCTGTACGGCGTGCTGCGCCCGGTCGGGGGCGCCATGCTCTCGCTCGCAGACAGCGCCTCGCTGATGGGCCTTGCGATCGGCGCCGGCGGCCTGCTGGCCGCGCTCGCGCCGCGGTTTCGCGGCATCGCGGCCCTCATGTTCGGGCTCGCGGGACTGCTCGCGGCCGGCACCGGCAGCCTCCCGGAACCGCGCGAGGTCGCCGCCGCGGGCTGGCCATTCGCGGTGCATGTGGTGCTCGCGATGGGCTCGGCGGGCATGTTCGCGATCGCGGCGATCTTCGTGCTGCTGCTGTCGGTGCAGGACGCGGCGCTTCGCCGCCGCGAAGCGGCCGGCTGGCTGGCGGTACTGCCGCCGGTCGAGAGCCTGGAGCGCGCACTCTTCAGCGTGCTCGCGACCGGCATGGCCGCGCTCACGGTCGCGATCCTTGCGGGACTCCTGTTCGTGACCGACCTCTTCGCGCAGCACCTGGTGCACAAGACGGTGCTCGCGCTGGCCGCCTGGCTGATCTTCGCGGTGCTGCTCGTCGGCCGCTGGCGCCGCGGCTGGCGGGGCCGCAAGGCCGCGCGCTATACGCTGGCAGGGTTCGCCCTGCTCGCGGTCGCCTACTTCGGCAGCAAGTTCGTGCTCGAGATCCTGCTCGGCCGGCATTGGGGATAAAAAGGGGACGCACCCCTATTTCCGCGCGACGCATCCGCGCCAGCTCGAATTCCGTGGAAATAGGGGTGCGTCCCCTTCTCATTCCAGCGCGGCGAGCGCCTCGCGGATTCCCGCCACCGCGGTCACCGCCACTCCCTCGACCGGATGGCGGGGCGCGTTTGCCCGTGGCACGACAGCGCGGCGGAAGCCGTGCTTCGCCGCCTCGCGCAGCCGCTCTTCGCCGTAGGGCACCGGCCGCACCTCCCCGGTCAGTCCGGCGTCTCCGAACAGCACGAGGTCCTGCGGCAACGGCCGCCCGGAAAGGCTGGAGGCGAGCGCCGCGACCACG
>JBQTKF010000080.1:0-4810 GCA_052386355.1 Gammaproteobacteria bacterium | reverse complement strand
TCACGGCGGTCGCGGCAACCGCAAATGCGCCGCTCGCGGCGATGGCGAACGAGGCGGCGCGCTTCTACGGCGTTCAGTTCCACCCGGAGGTCACGCACACGCGCTCGGGCACCGCCATCCTCGAGCGCTTCGTGCGCGAAATTTGCGGCTGTGACGCCCTCTGGGACGCCGGCAGCATCATCGCGGACGCCATTCCCCGCATCCGCGCGCAGGTCGGCAAGGACGGCGCGCTGCTCGGTCTCTCCGGCGGCGTGGATTCCTCGGTGGTGGCGGCGCTGCTGCACCGCGCGATCGGGGACCAGCTGACCTGTGTGTTCGTGGATCACGGGCTGCTGCGTCTCGGCGAGGGCGACCAGGTCATGGAGACCTTCGCCCGGCATCTCGGCATCCGCGTGATCCGCGTGGACGCGGCGGAGCGCTTCTACGCCACGCTCGCGGATGAGGCCGACCCCGAACGCAAGCGCAAGACCATCGGGCGGCTATTCATCGAGGTGTTCGAGGAGCAGGCATCGAGGCTCGCAGGGATCCGCTGGCTCGCCCAGGGCACGATCTACCCCGACGTGATCGAGTCGGCGGGGGCGAAGACCGGCAAGGCGCAGGTCATCAAGTCGCACCACAACGTGGGCGGCCTGCCGGAGCGCATGCACCTCTCGCTCCTCGAGCCGCTCCGGGAACTGTTCAAGGACGAGGTCCGCCGCATCGGCCTCGAGCTGGGCCTGCCGCGGGAAATGGTGTTTCGCCACCCGTTTCCGGGCCCCGGACTCGGGGTGCGCATCCTCGGGCCGGTCACGCGCGAGGCCGCGCAACTGCTGCAGCGCGCCGACGCCATCTACATCGAAGAGCTGCGCGCGCACGGCCTCTACGACCGTGTCGCGCAGGCGATGGCGGTGTTCCTGCCGGTGCGCTCTGTGGCCGTGATGGGCGACGGCCGGCGCTACGACTGGGTCATCGCGCTGCGGGCCGTCGAGACCGTCGATTTCATGACCGCGCACTGGGCCCGACTGCCTTACGAGTTCCTGGACCACGTGGCGCGGCGCATCGTCAACGAGGTCCGGGGCATCTCGCGCGTCGTCTACGACATTTCCGGCAAACCGCCGGCGACGATTGAGTGGGAATAAGGCTGCTTGCGCCGAATCCTGTCGTTTCGCCGAGAATCACGGTGATCGCCGGCGCACCAAGCAGCGTAGCGTGGCTGCGTCCATCCATCGCAGGGACGCGAGGCCATGGCGAGCGAACGGGCGGTGCGCCTGCGTGCTCCAGCGTTCATCGATCCGCCCGGATACGCGCGGCACCGCCCCGAGGCGACGCTGTTATGCCAGCTCGTCGAGCGGTACTACCCGGAGTTCGCCACGACGCGTGAAGCGGCCGGCCGACCGCTGCCGAAACACGTGCAGGAGGAGTTCGAGGCGTACTTGAAGTGCGGTCGCCTCGAATCTGGCTTTCTGCGCCTACGTTGCGGGGCCTGCCGTGCCGAGAAGCGGGTTGCGTTCAGCTGTAAGCGCCGCGCTTCTGGCGGACGAGGTATCGCCACGAGAGCCGCTGCGCCAGTGGGTGCTCTCGCTGCCGTTCGCGCTGAGCTTCCTGCTGGCCACCAATCCCAGGGCGCTGACTCGGGTGCTCGGCATCGTCTGCCGGACCTTGTCGGCACATGTCCTGAGGACAGCGCGGCTCACACGCACAACCGGTGCGACCGGCGCTGTCACGCTGATCTAGCGCTTCGGGTCCGCGCTCAATTTAATCATTCACTTCCACATGCGGGTGCTCGACGGGGTCTATCTCCTGGACTCCGGTAAGTTGGCGTTCCGACGCGCTGCATCGCCGCGCGAGGCGGAGCTGCAAGCGCCATCGGAGCAGAGGACCCGCACTGCGACCTGACGGCAGTTCGGCGCTACAATCCGGAACCGCTCCGGGGAGGGGATGAGCATGCCGAGTTGCGTGAGCCTGATTGCCGCATCGCTGGTGATCGCACTCGCGGCCCCCGTATCGGGGGCGGCCCAGCCCGGCGAGCCGCTGCCTCAATATCTCTACCTGTGGACCGCCTCTGCCGACGAGTCGCAGGCGGACTTCCTGGCCGTACTCGACGTCACGGAGAACGAAGGGCGCTACGGCCGGCTGGTGACTACGCTGCCGGTTCCCGGCCGCGGCAATGGGCCACATCACACCGAGCACGAGATGCCGGCGGACCGCATGTTGTTCGCCAACGGGTTCGCCTCCGGCCAGACATTCGTGTTCGACTTGCGCGAGCCGGCGCAGCCACGCATCGCGGCCCAGTTCGGAGACGTCGAAGGCCTCTCGCATCCGCACACGTTCGTCCGGCTTCCGAACGGCAACGTGCTCGCGACGTTTCAGATGCGCCACGGGCACGGCCCGGACGGCACCCGCACCGGCGGACTCGTGGAAATGACGCCGGATGCGAAGGCCGTGCGCGTCCGCTCGGCCGACTATCCGGGTGCGGATGCGGGCCTGCGCGTATACAGCGCCGCCGTCATTCCGAGCGCCGACCGCATCGTGACGACCACGTCCGACATGCATGCGAGTCACGCCGCCTCGCGCAACCTGCAGGTGTGGAGTCTCACGGATCTCGCGCTGCGGCATACGTTTGCCTTGCCGGATGGTCCGGCCGGGAACGAGGGGCAGTTGACGGCCGAGCCGAGGCTGCTGGACGACGGCAAGACCATACTCGTATCGACGTTCAGCTGCGGCGTGTACCTGGTGGAGGGGCTCGCGGGCGATGCGCCCTCGGCGCGACTCGTCGCTTCGTTTCCACAGAAGCAGGGCGAGTATTGCGCCATCCCCGTCATTGCGGGCGACTATTACCTGGTGACGGTGCCGGCGTGGAGCGCGGTCGTGAGCCTCGACATCCGCGATCCCGCCGCGCCACGGGAAGTCAGCCGCGTGACGCTTGGCGCCGATGACGTCCCGCACTGGATTGCGATCTCGCCGGACCGGCGGCGCGTGGTCGTCACCGGCTACGCCGGCCTGCAGCATCGCGTGATGATCGCGCGCTTCGATCCCGGCACCGGAACGCTTTCCTGGGACGAGCGCTTTCGCGAAGAGGGCGCCGCGGAGGCGGGCTTTCGAATGGACGACAAGTACTGGCCGCACGGTGGCGACGCAAAAGGCATTCCGCACGGAGCGTTGTTCAGCCGCCCGTAACTTCCGCGCGCGCCTGCGATCAAGCGCCGAGCCGGATCAGCGCATCTGGACCTGATGGCGCGCCTGGCGGCGCTAGTGCCGCCGCCGGCTAAGCATCTGACCCGCGATCACGGCGGGTTTGCCCCGCACCGCCAGCTGCAGTGGGTATTCAGGATCGAGATCGATACCTGGGCCCGCTGAGGTGGGTGCTGCGGCGGTCGGGTCACCACTGCGCCGCAGTCAGGGCATGGGGGATTTGGGGGCGGGGGCCGGGCGCTTGGCGAGGATCGCAGCGGCCGGCTGGCGGTCCGGCGGGGTCTGCGGCTAGCCGGTCCTGCCGGCCAGGTCGCGCGATCGGCCGGTTCCGGCTGACCCTGAGTTCCACTCAGCGAACCGGCTCGGGCCGGGGAGGCGGTTTGAAAGTACTATCCGCGGTCATGGGCGACGGCCGGCGCTACGACTGGGTGTTCGCGCTCAGGGCGGTAGAGACGGTGGATTTCATGACCGCGCACTGGGCGCGGCTGCCCTACGACATCTCGGGCAAGCCGCCCGCGACCATCGAGTGGGGGTAGGCGGCGGTGGGGACCGACGAGACCTGGATGAAGCGGGCGCTCGCGCTTGCGGCACGCGCCCGGGAGGAAGGCGAGGTTCCGGTCGGGGCCGTCGTGGTGCGCGACGGGGAGGTCCTGGGCGAGGGATGGAACCGGCCGGTGGCGCTGCGCGATCCGACGGCCCACGCCGAAATCCTGGCGCTGCGTGCGGCGGCGCAGAAAGCCGGCGACTACCGCCTGGGCGGCAGCACGCTCTACGTGACACTCGAGCCCTGCCCGATGTGCGCGGCGGCGATCTCGTACTCGCGCATCGCACGCCTTGTCTTCGGCGCCTGGGATCCGCGGCAGGGCGCGGCAGGCAGCGTCTTCAACCTGATGAGTGCACGCGAGTTGAACCACCGCGTGGACGCCTTTGGCGGCGTGCTGTCGGAGGAATGCGGGGCCGTCCTAAGGGGCTTCTTCGCCGCTCGACGTTGAGTCCGCTTCGTCCGCTGTCATCCAGCGCAGCAGTTCCGCATAAGTCTGCACGTTGCGCACGAAGCCGACCGGTTCCCAGCCGCGCGCATAACCGCGCTTCGTCTGCCGGTACCAGCGTTCCTGCGTGAGGAGCGGCAGCGTCTGGCGCACGTGGTCCCAGGAATCCGGATCGAGGCCGCGGCGCTCCGCGAGCACCCGGGCGTCCTCGAGGTGGCCGAAACCCACGTTGTAGGCCGCGAGCGCGAACCAGGTACGGTCTGGTTCGCCGACGCGCTCCGGAATGGTGTCCTTGATCAGTCGCAGGTAGCGGGCCCCGCCGAGGATGCTGTCGTGCGGGTCGAGGCGGTCTGTGACCCCGACGCGCTGTGCGGTCTCCGCCGTCAGCATCATGAGTCCGCGCACGCCGGTCGGCGAGATCGCAGTCGGGTCCCACCGCGACTCCTGGTAGCCGATCGCGGCGAGCAGTCGCCAGTCGGTGCCGCTGCCGGCGGCCGCCTCCTCGAACCACGGCCGGTACTGCGGCAGCCGCTCACGCACGCTGGCGACGAAGCTCGCGGCATCCACGCGGTCGTAGCGCACCAGCGAGCGGCGGTAGCGCTCGAGAATCTCCGCCAGGAGGCCGATCGATTCCAGCTCGCGGAAGTAGC
>JBQTKF010000079.1:0-16610 GCA_052386355.1 Gammaproteobacteria bacterium | reverse complement strand
GCGGCGCATCGACGTCTGCGCAGCCAGATCATGGATGACGACGATGGTCTTGCCGCCGGGGTCGGACGCCCAGGCGAGCTTCTGGCCGTCCGGCGTCATCCGCACGAACGTCATTTCAGGCAGCGATGCAAATGCTTCCGCCGGCGGCGGCTGCTGCGCAAACGCCTGGCACGAGATCGACAGGCAGGCCAAGGCAAAGAGCCCGGCCAGGGCACGATGGTTCACGTCAGTTCGCCTCCCCGCGTGCGAGATATTCCTGCGCCAGCCGCTCAAGGTGCAAGCGGCCTTCGGAAACCAGGAACGGCGCGACCAGCATCAACACCTGGTAGGCACCCCGCGCCATCGCCCCGCCTTCCATCTGCTGGCGCGGACGGAGCGCCGATGCGAACGACAGCCAGTAGAGCGCGACGACCGCGATGTTGGTGCTCAGGGCGTCGATCTCGGCGCCGGTCGTCGCCAACAGCTCGCGCTCAGCTAGGCCGAGGCAGATCCCGCGCGCGGCCTGCACCGAGCGCTCGAAAACGGTCGCGAGCCTCGCGCCCGCTCGCCGGTCGCGGGCCATGATCCCCGAGAGGTCGCGGAACAGGAAACGGTAGCGCCACAGCGCCTCGAGGATCAGGTGCAGCAGGAACCAGACGTCCTCGACGTTTTCGGCGCGCCAGCCCGCGGGTGGCAGCAGCGCATCGAGTTCGGCTACGAACTGCTCAAGCAGCGCAGCCGAAAGCTCGTCCTTCCTGCGGAAGTGATAGTGTAGATTGCCGGCGCTGATGCCGAGTTCGGTGGCGATCAGTGAGGTGGAGACATTTGGCTCGCCCCGTTCGTTGTAGAGCGCGAGCGTGACGTCGAGGATGCGTTGGCGGGTGCGGCGTCCGGATGCGGACTTGGGATTCTGCGGCATGGCGCTAGTGCACGATGGGTGGCCCCATCGTACACCAGCGCTGCTGCATCACTCAGGCGGCGCGGCGCGGGGCGCGGCGGGCAGACTTCTTCGCGGTGCGCGTCACGAACTTGGCGGTGAGCGCATCGACGCGGCGCGACAGCGCATTCACGTCCTTGGCGGTCGGCAGGCCGATGCGGCGGATCACGCGGCTGACGCCCTGCTGGAACGCCTGCTCCAGTGTGGAGAGACGCTCGTCCGCGACGCCGGCCAGGTTCTCGACCACGCCTTCGGCCGTGCTGCGGCCGCGGACGCCGTACTTCTGGCCCTGTTCCAGCGCGGCACCGAGGACCTTGCCCGCCTCATTGCGGGTGGTCTCGAAGGCAGAAAGGTGCGCGTTCCAGATCGTGCGGGCAGACCGGCGCGCGGCCTTGCCGAGATCCGTCCGGGCCACGGTGCCCAGGAATTCATTGAGGTTCTCGATCATTGCGGACTCCTTGCGGTTATTCGGTCATTCCGATGGGCGCAAGTATCCCGACCGCGCCTAGGGAGTGCACCCTAGCTTCAGAGCCCGGCAAACCAGCGGGAAACTGCGGTCCTCTGGGCGGGAGTCGGCACAGCGCCGGACGCGGCTTCGAGGTTGTCGGCGGCATGACGCGGGTTGCGGGTGGCCGTCAGGACGACCGTGACGGCCGGGTCTGCCAGCACCCACTTGATGAATAGCTGTGCCGCCGTGCGGCAGCCGAGCTCCGCGGCGACCGGAGGCAGCGGTTTGCCACTCGCGCGGTCGATCATCGAGCCGGCAGTGAAGGGACGATTGACCAACACTGCGACGCCGAGGTCCCGTGCCGCCATCAGCAGGCGATCGCCCGCCTCCGGTTCCGCCAGCGAGTAGTTGACCTGGAGGAAGTCCGGCTTCTCGCGACGGATCACGCGTTCGAGTTCGGCATGCGCACCTGCGGTGTAGTGCGTGACGCCGACATAGCGCACGCTCCCCTCCTCCTTCGCCTGCCGTAGCGTCGCGAGATGCGTATCCAGGTCCAGCAGATTGTGCACCTGCACGAGATCGAGTGTCTTCGCACGCATCCGCCGATGCGAGTCGGCCAATTGCGCAAGGCCCGCGGTCTTGCCGCGGGCCCAGATCTTGGTCGCCAGAAAGGCGGGCGCCGCCGGCCGGAGGTGCGCGAGGATGTCGCCCACGCGCTCCTCGGCGGCGCCATACATCGGTGAGCTGTCGATGACACGCCCGCCGGAGTCCAGGAAACCGCGCACCGCGGCCATCGCCGCATCGAAATCGGCTCCTGACGCAGAAACGTCCAGCACCCGCCAGGTGCCGAGCCCCAGGACCGGCAGCTTCTCGCCGGTGGACGTTATCGCGCGCTGCAATGGTTCAGCCGCGTGCGCCAGGGCCGGGGCGACGGCCGCGGCCGCCATCAGGGCAAGGGTGTCGCGGCGAGTGAGTTGCGGCATGCGGCATCGGACCGCGGCCGCGTCAGGAAGTGCCCGTGCGGCGCCGCTCGAACGAGCGGCCGAGGCCCCAGGAGATGGTTCCGGAGACCACCATTGCGGCGGCGCACACCGTGGCAAAGCCGAAAAGCCCGAAGCCCAGGGACTGGAGCAGGACGTGCAGCCAGACGCCGACCCAGTCGCTGCCGCGCTGCATGACGGTGTCGATGAAGTTCTTGGCCTTGTACTTGGTCTCGGCGTCCACGATCGTGAACAGCACCTCGCGGCTCGGCTTCGCGATGCCGAACTCGCCGGCGCGGCGCAACACCTGGCCGACGGCGAGGACCGTGAGCACCGGCATCGCCGCCACGAATGCCAGCGGCAGCGCGACGAACGAGAGCAGCGCGACGACCGGTACGACCACGAGCGCGCCGCTCAGGTTGAAGACGCGGATCAACCAGGCGACCACGACCCCCTGGAACACCCACGCGAGGATGTTGACCGCCATGTCGAGCCGGCCGAAGAACTGGATGCGGCTGGCGGCATCCGGATAGGCCTCCCCTACCAGCCGCAGCAGCTCGTTGTACATGAAGAGCCCCGTGATCGAGCCGATGGCGACGATCACGAAGATGCCGAGCAGATACGGGGAGCGGGCGACCAGCAGCAGGCCCGCCATCACGCCGCCGCCGATGCGGGCCTCGGGATCTTCCGGTGGCAGGACGAAATGGCCATGACGCGCTTCGGCCCAGTTGGCGAGCGCGCGGATGCACGGCAGCGTTGCAAGGAGCAGCAGCATCGCGATCCCGACGACGGCATCGACGCCGAGCGCCGGAACGATGTCCTGCGTGATGAACGAGCCGACGATCGCACCGGTGCCGCCGCCCGCCGAGATCGGCCCGAACAGGCGCTTCGCCTCCTCGTCCCGGAACACATCCGCCATGAAGCTCCAGAACACCGAGACGACGAAATAATTGAAGACCGAAAGCCAGACGAAGAACGACGCGGCCAGCCAGAAGGCGTCGGGCCTGACCTTGAATAGCAGGTAGAACACCAGCAGGTTCGAGGCGAAGAAGCCGTAGGTGATCGGCAGCAGCAGCTGCTTGCGCACGCGCGAAACGAGCGCGCCGAACAGCGGCATCAACATCAGCATCGAGCTGAAGGTGCCCGTGTACAGCCAGCGCAGGTTCTCGAGACCGGCGCCGATCGCCATCGCGTCGCGCACCGGCCGCAACAGGTAATAGGCGCACAGCAGCATGAAGAAATACGCGAAGGCGAGCCCGACCGCGCGCTCTTCACCCGGTCTCGCCCGTAGCACGCTCTGTATCAGCCAGACGTAAACTCGGCGCATCGGAGTCCTAGCCCGGCCGCGTGGAGCCGGCCAGGTGCGGGCGTTGCCCTTCCGCATCCTTCAGTACGAACACGTGACGCCCGTTGCGGGGCCAGTGTTCGAGCCGCACCGTCGAGGGCAGGAACAGGGGCAGCTTGAACTCGACGTGTACCCGTACCGGCGGAGCAAGCGTCGCGGCCCCGAGCGTCGCGAGCGAGCGCGCCATCGACCACATGCCGTGCGCGACCGCGCATTCGAATCCGAACAGCCTGGCGCCGCGGTCGCCGAGGTGGATCGGGTTCAGGTCGCCCGACAGCCAGCCGTAGCGGCGGCCGACTGCGCGCGGAGCCTCGAAGTTCTCGTACGCGGGGGCGTCGTTTTCGGCCGGCTTCTCGTAGCGCAGCGTCTGGCGCGCGCTGCGCGCGGCCTGCCCTCGCCCGGCGGTGCGACGCGCGAGCAGCGTGCACTTCTCGTGCCAGGCGATGCCCTGCGCGTCGTCGAATTCGGTGTACAGGTCGAACTCGTGTCCGCGATCGCCGTCGCGATGGCCCTCGATCCAGGTCCGGATCCGGTAGCTCGCACTTTCGGGCAGCTTGCGGTTCTCGTGGATTTCATTGCCGACGTGGACCAGCCCCATGAGCCTTACGATGAATTTCGGGTGGGTCAGGAGCGCCACGTGCAACGGCATGGCGAGCACGTGCGGATAGGTGATCGGCAGTGCGCCGTCATTCTGGAAACCGCAGACGTTGCGGTAGCGGGCGAGGTGCGAGTTGCGCGCGCGCACGGATTCCACCGCGGCCTCGAGACGGGGCACGGACCGGCCTTCAGGCACGAGCGTGGCACGGCGGCCGAACACTGCCCGCGGAAAGTAGCGGTAGGTGGAAGGCAGCCGCTGGAATCGGTAGCTGACGGCGGCGGGCCGGCCCATCGCACTCCTCCGGCCGCTGGATTACGGAACGATCCGGTCGATGGTCACGGTTACCGGGGTGGCCGAGGAGAAATCATAACCGACCTCGCCGTACAGGTCGCCGCTCGCGGCCAGCGGGCCGCCTTGCAGCGAGATGCGGGCGATGATCGTGACGGGCCCGGCACCCGCGAGCGTCGTGCCGGGCAGCATCGCGTCGGCGTCGCTCATCGTCAGGGCCACGGGCCAGGGGCCCGCGGCGCGGCGCACGACAGCAAGCGGTGGCCCGCCGCCGGCGCGACGCGCGATCACAAAGAGCGTGCCGTCCGCGGGCGCCTGGGCCGCGAGCGCAGGCGCAAGCGAGATCGTCAACGAGATCCCGGCGGTCGATGGTGCGGTCGCGGCCGATGCAGCGGGCGCGCCGCCCTGCGCGCGTTCGATCTCGGCGAGGTGTTCCGCAACCACCTGCCGCAGGTCCGGCGGCAAGTCGTGGTTCTGCAGCTCGATCCAGCGCCGTTGCGCGAGCGGCAAGTCGCCGCGGCGGGAAGCAACGATGCCGCCGTACCACAGGGCGCGCGCATTGTCGGGATCGAGCGTCAGCGCCTGCTCGAACAGCGCCGCCGCCTGGCCGTCGATCGCCCGTTCGTCGAGCAGCACCAGCGATTCGGCGAATCCCGCGACCGCGTCGGAGTCCTGTCCGCGGCTGCGCGTATAGGCCTCGCCAAAGGCGTCCCTGGCGAGCCCGAAGTCGCCGATCACGGTCGCCGACCGGCCGAGTAGCTTCCAGCCTTCGAGGTCCTCCGGTTGCTGCGCCAGACGATTCCGCAGCTGCCCGATCATCTGCTCGACATTCGCCGCGCCCGGGGCCACCGCATGATCCGCCGGGTCCCAGGACCAGTTGCTGGCGAGGAAATAGGTCGCGAAGGCGGCGAGCGGAAGCGTCGCCGCAACCACGGTCGCGGCGATGCCGGCGCGCTCCGGCCGTAGCCCGGCGCCCGCGGCGCGCGTCCTGAGGAGCGGCCAGACGAGGAGCGCAACTGCCGCGACCGCGCACAGCGCGGCGATGAGGATGAAGGGCGTCACCTGCCGTCCGGTGGTTCGTCGAGCGCTGCAGGATCGGCCCTCGCGGCGCGCGCACGGCGCAGGACGACGGCGCCGGCGACGGCGATTCCGGTGATCAGGAGGAGCGCCGGCGCCAGCCACAGCAGCCAGGTCCGCGGCGCGATCGGCGGCGCGTACAGCACGAAGTCGCCGTAGCGTTCGGTCATGAATGCGCGGATGTCATCGTCGCTGTTGCCCGCATGCATCATGTCGCGCACTTCGCGCCGCAGGTCGGAAGCGAGCATCGCATTCGAGTCCGCGATGCTCTGGTTCTGGCACACCAGACAGCGCAGTTCGCGAATCAGGCGCTCGTAGCGCTCCTGCTGCGCCGGGTCATCGAATACCTGCCCGGTGTCGATCGCGATGGCGGGCGCTGCCAGCAGCAACGCAAGCAGCATGGCGGCAAGCCGATTCATCCCTGCCCTCCCGGCGCGGGCAACAGGGGCACGAAATGGCGTTCCCAGATTTCACGCGTCATCGGGCCGATCCGCTTCTGCAGGACCTTGCCGTCCGCGCCGATCAGGAACGTCTCCGGTGCGCCGTACACGCCCCAGTCGATCGCCGTGCGGCCTTCCGGGTCGAATGCCACCGATTGGTAGGGGTTTCCGAGCTGTTCCAGCCAGCGCAGCGCCAGGCCGCGGTCGTCGCGCCAGTTGAGGCCCATCATCGGCACCCGCCCTTCGCGCGAGATGGCGAGCAGCAGTTCGTGCTCCTCGCGACAGCCCGCGCACCAGGTGGCCCAGACATTGAGGAGCCAGGCTCGGCCCGCGAAATCCGCGGAACCGACCTGCCACGCCGGATCCGCGAGCGATTCATTGGCAAAGGCCGGCGCCGGCCTGCCGACCAGGGGCGAACGGATTTCGCCCGGGTCCTGGTGCAGGCCGACGACGAAGAAGGCGACCAGCACCGCAAAGGCGATCGCCGGCAGCAGGAAACGCAGCTGCGGCTTCATCCGCGGGCATCCGCCGCGACCGCGGCCGATTCACGCGCCTCGGCGGTCCTGCGATACCGCCGGTCGAGTGCGGCGATGCCGCCGCCGAGCGCGATCAGCAGCGCGCCGAGCCAGATGTAGCGGATCAGCGGCTTGTACTGGATGCGCAGGCTCCAGCGCCCCTGGCCGAGGTCCTCGCCGAGCGCGGCGAACAGGTCGCGTGCCGCGCCGACTTCGATGCCTGCCTCGGTCATCGGGTTGCCGCCGGAGTTGTAGAGGCGCTTCTGCGGACGCAGCGTCGTCACCGGCCGGTCGCCCCTGGCGACCAGGACCTCCGCCTCGACGCCGATGAAGTTCGGGCCGCGTACGTCGCGCATCGCGGCGAGCCTGAAGTCGTAGCCGGCGATGGTGGCGACGTCGCCGATGCCGAGCGCGACGTCCTTCTCGATCCTGAACGACTGCACGCCGGTGACGCCGAGCGTCGCGAGGCCGATGCCGAAATGGGCGATGACCATGCCGAGCACCGCACCGGGCAGAGACTGGCGTCCGCGCAGCCGCTGGAAGAGCTCGAGCAGCGCGGCGCCCATGACCCAGAATGCGAGAGCGAAGCCGATGGTCGTGAGCGGCCGGATCGCACCATAGACGGCGGCCCCTGCGACGACGGCAACGGCCAGCGCGGCCGCGGCGACGGCGGCGAGCCGCCGCCGCTTCGCGTGCAGCAGGCCGCGCTTCCATGCCGCGTGCATGCCGACGCCGAGCAAGGCGAGCAACGGCAGCATCGGCACCAGGAACACCAGCTCGAAGTACGGCGGCCCGACCGAGATCTTGCCCAGCTCGAGCGCGTCCATGAACAGCGGATACAGGGTTCCGAGCAGGATCAGGCCGAGCGCCGCCACCAGGAATGCGTTGTTGAACAGCAGGAAACTCTCGCGCGAGGTGATCTCGAATCCCGCGGCGGACTTGAGCCGCGGCGCTCGCCACGCATAGAGCAGGAGCGCCCCGAGCACGACGAATGCTAGGAAGGCCAGGATGAAGACGCCGCGCGCCGGGTCGGTCGCGAAGGCGTGCACGGAGATCAGCACGCCGGACCGCACCAGGAAGGTGCCGAGCAGCGACAGTGAAAAAGCGGTGACGGCAAGCAGCAAGGTCCAGCTCTTGAACAGGCCGCGCTTTTCGGTGACCGCGAGCGAGTGAATCAGCGCCGTGCCCGCGAGCCACGGCATGAACGAGGCATTCTCGACCGGGTCCCAGAACCACCAGCCGCCCCAGCCCAGTTCGTAGTAGGCCCACCAGCTGCCAAGCGCGATGCCCACGGTCAGGAACATCCAGGCCGCCAGGGTCCACGGCCGCGTCCACCGGGCCCAGGCCGCATCCAGCCGGCCCTCGAGCAGCGTCGCGCAGGCGAAGGCGAAGGCGACGGCGAAGCCGACATAGCCCAGGTACAGGATCGGCGGATGCACCGCGAGGGCGAAGTCCTGCAGCAGCGGATTCAGGTCGTTGCCGTCCGCGGCCGCCGGCACCAGCCGCTCGAAGGGGTTCGAGGTTGCGATCATGAACAGCAGGAAGCCGATGCTGATGCAGCCGAGGATGCCGATCACGCGGCTGCGAAATGGCGCATCCAGGCTCGCGGAAAAAGCGGTCACGGCCAGCGACCAGCCGGCGAGGGCAAACGCCCACAGCAGCAGCGAGCCTTCATGCCCGCCCCAGACGGCGGCGATGCGGTAGAAAAGCGGCAGCTCCGAGTTCGAGTTGGTGGCAACGTACAGTACGGAGAAGTCGCGCTGCACGAATGCCCAGGTCAGCGCGCCGAAGGCGAGCGCCGTGAACACGAACTGGCCGACGACCGCCGAGCGGCTTGCCGCCATCCAGCCCGGGTCGCGCCGCGCGGCGCCGCCGAGCCCGAAGGCGACCTGCGCGATGGCGAGCAGGAGCGCCAGGATCAGCGCGAAGTGGCCGATCTCCGGTATCATCCGGCGGGCTCCTGCGGCGGGTGCAGCGACTCGGCAACCTCGGGCGGCATGTAGTTTTCGTCGTGCTTGGCGAGCACTTCATCGGCGATGAACTCGCCGGACCCGGTGAGCTTGCCGTGAGCGATCACCCCCTGCCCTTCGCGGAACAGGTCCGGCAACAGGCCGTCGTAGCGCACCGCGATGGAATGCCGGAAGTCGGTGACGACGAAGCGCACTTCCAGCGATCCTTCGCTGCGCTGCACACTGCCCTGCGTGACCATGCCGCCGATCCGGAAAGTGCGACCGGCGGGCGCCTCGCCCGCCATCACCTGGGACGGGTTGTAGAAATAGAGCAGGTTGTCCTCGAACGCGAGGACGGCGAGCACGACGGCAGCCGCGACGCCCGAGAGAATCGCGAGCACGGCGTAGAGCCGCTTGCGCCGCGGCGTCAAGACCTGCTCCCCGGCGCGGCCCCGCGCAGCAGCGCCTCGCGTCGCGCGTGGACATGGAGTCGGCACGCCGCAATCACATTCCATACCAGCGCCACAAGCGTGATCGCGAGGCTGGGCCAGACGTAGGCGGCGTAGCCGCCCATCGCGAAGTACTCCGTGGGGTTCACGCTCCGAGCTCCTGCCGCAGCCACGATGCATCGCGCTCGCGGCGCAGGATCTCCGCGCGCAGGCGCACCAGCATCACGGCGCCATAATAAAGGGTGAAGGCCAGGAACATCGCGAGCAGCGGCCACAGCATGTCGCCCGTGATCGAGGGCTTGCCGAGCTTGGCGATGGTCGCGCCCTGGTGCAGCGTGTTCCACCAGTACACGGAGTAGTGGATGATCGGAAGGTTCACGACGCCAACCACGGCGAGCACGGCACTCGCGCGGTCGGCGCGGTCGCGGTCGTCGATCGAGGCGCGCAATGCCATGTAGCCCAGGTAGAGGAACAGCAGGATCAGCTCGGACGTCAGCCGCGCGTCCCACACCCACCAGGTTCCCCACATCGGCTTGCCCCAGAGCGAGCCGGTGGCGAGCGCGGCGAAGGTGAACCAGGCGCCGATTGGCGCCGATGCCGCCGCCACCGCATGCGCCAGCTTGATGCGCCAGACCAGGCCGATGGCCGCCGCCGTCGCCAGCGCCGCGTACACGAACATCGACATCCAAGCCGACGGCGCGTGCACATAGAGGATGCGGAAGCCTTCGCCCTGCTGGTAGTCGGGCGGCGCGAGCACGAAGCCACCGTAGACGCCTGCGACGATCAGGATCCCCGCGGGCCAGCCGAACCACGGCACCAGCCGGCCCGCGATGCGGTAGGCATGCGGGGGTGATGCGAGCTTGTGCAGCCAGGTCCAGGCCATGCCCTACTCCACGCTGATCCTGAGCGCCGCCGCGACGGCGAGCGGCGCGAGCGTCAGGACGAATACCAGCATCGCCGCGAGCAGCAGCAGCGGCCCATTCGCCGCCTCGCCGTGAATCGCCATGTCGACGGCCCGGGCTCCGAAGATGAGCGCCGGCATCGCGAGCGGCAGGACCAGCAATGACAGCAGCATGCTGCCGCGGCGCAGGCCAAGCGTGAGCGCCGCGCCGATGGCGCCGAGCGCGCTCAGTATGCCGGTGCCGAGCGCGAGCGACAGCGCGACGGTACATAAGGCGTCGGCCGGCACGCCGAGGCTGACGGCGAGCAGCGGCGATACCAGCACCAGCGGCAGGCCGCCGGCGGTCCAGTGCGCCGCGCCCTTGGCGATCACGAGCAGCGCGAGCGGCTGGCCGGAGATCAGCATCTGCTCGAGCGTACCGTCGGCGTGATCGGCGCGGAACAGGAATTCGAGTCCGAGCAGCGCCGCGAGCAGTGCCGCGACCCACAGCACGCCGCCCGCGATCTCGCGCAGTTGCGCGAGTTCCGGGCTGATCGCGAGCGGGAACAGCGTCGTCACCATCGCGAAGAACACGACGGGTTGCGCGACCTGATCCCAGTGCCGGAATGCCAGCAGCAGGTCGCGCCGGTATACGAGGAATGTGGCGGAAGCCGCCGTGCGCCGCATCAGCCCAGTTCCAGCCGCCGCGGCGCGCGATCCGCGATCGGAGGCGCCTGGTGCGCCGCGAACAATACCGCACCGCCCGAATCGGCATGCGCCGCGACCGCCTGCGACACGAACTGCACGCCGGCGGCGTCGAGGTTGGTGAATGGCTCGTCGAGGATCCAGAGGGCAGCGCCCGAGAGCATCACGCGCGCCAGCGCGAGCCTGCGCCGCTGCCCGGCCGAAAGCGATCGCCCCGGCACGTCGCGTGCCGCCGCCAGCCCGACGCGCGCGAGCATCGCCTCGATCTCTCCCGCGTCCGTCGTGCGCCGCAACCCGGCTTCGAATACGAGGTTCTCGTGCGCACTGAAATCCGGCTTGAGCCCGTCGCTGTGGCCGAGGTAGCCGATGTCCGCCGAATACGCATCGCGATCGGCGGCGATCGGCTGGCCGCCCCAGCGCACGCTTCCTCGCTCCGGTGCCAGAAGGCCCGTACAGACGCGCAGGAGCGTGGTCTTGCCGGCGCCTTTCGGCCCGGCGACGTGCAGCACGTCGCCAGCTGCAGCCTCGAACGAAACGCCCCGCAGCACATGGCGATCGCCGCGCCACACATGAATTTCGTTTCCGGAAATCCCTGCAAAATTAGACGCTTGCAAGCGAAATATCCACCGGTTCGCAGGACGGCGAGCACTATATCAGACTCGCGCCGGGCTTCCCTAGGCCGTGCGTTCGAGTATGACCTTCTGGTACAGACCCCCGAAGCGGGTTTCCTTGCGGCTGGCAAAGGCGCGCGGCTCGGAGGCGAGTTCATGCACCTGGCAGGACAAGAGGCCGGCGGCAAATGGCTCCAGCCAGCGGAACACCGCCGCCATGACCGGCCGCAACGGGTGCCAGCGCGCCGGCCGGTGGTAATCCACGATCACGACCTTGCCGCCGATGCGCACGGCCGCGAGCAGCGCATCCACGATCAGGCGCTTGTGCGAGTCCGGGACTTCGTGCAGCAGGAAGAAGCAGCAGGCGCCGTCGTATCCCGATTCGCCGGGTGTGGTGGCATCCGCCACGCGCACGCGCACGTTGCGGTGACCGGCGAGCTTGCGGCGGCAGTGCTCCACCTGCAACGGCGCGACATCGATGACGTCGAGGAAGCCCTGATCGCCGAGGCGCGCTGCGAGCCGGCTTGACAGGTCGCCGTAGACGCTCGCGGCCTGCAGGATACGCTCGCCATGCGAGAACTCGCTGCAGGCCGCGCACACGAGGCGACGGTAGTTTCCCCACAGGATTCCGTTGACTACGAGTTCGCGGTCGAGCAGGCGCACGCTGCGCGGCCGCAGGTAAGCCCAGCCGTAGGTTTCCACCAGGTACTGAGGCAGGGCCGGGGACATGGATGGGGTATCGCCTGCCGGAAGCGTGCGCACCATACGCATTTGCCGTCATTGTCGATGGCCCGATGCATCAAGGACACTCGCTGGCGCAGGAAACTCCGGCAATGCCGACGGAGCGGATTACGTGGGCGAACGCATCCGGAAGGCTTGGCGATGGCTCTGGCGCCCGCACGCCAGGTTCGCCAGCGGTTCCCTGCTCCTGATCGGCGTCGCAATGGCCGCCATCGTCTGGGGCGGCTTCAATGCGGCACTGCATTACAGCAACACGCTCGGGTTCTGCACGTCCTGCCACGAGATGCGCGAGTTTGTCTACGCGGAATACCGGGAGACCGCGCATTACCGCAGTGCATCCGGTGTCCGTGCGATCTGCTCTGACTGTCATGTACCGAAAGCCTTCCTGCCCAAGCTTCTGCGCAAGATCAAGGCGACTTTCAACGAGGTGCCGAAGCATCTGCTCGGCACCATCGACACGCGCGAGAAGTTCGAATCGCGCCGGGCGGTCCTCGCCGGGCACGTCTGGGAGGAAATGAAGGCCAACGACTCGCGCGAATGCCGGGCTTGCCATGACCGCGACGCCATGAAGCTCGAGGGGCAGAAACCACGCGCTCGCGGCCAGCATGAGGAAGCGCTGGCGAGCGGTGAGACCTGCATCGAATGCCACCAGGGCGTCGCGCACCGTCTGCCGCCCATGCCCGAGGACGAATCGACGCCTGCAGAAGAGGACTTCACGCTGTGAACCCGAAGACACTGTGGATCGCTGCCCTGCTGGCATTTCCAATGGGCGCTTCCGCCGTGGACTGGTCGAAGGTTCCCGAGAAGGAAATCGTGTTGTTCCAGCCGGGCCAGGCCTCCTGGGAATGGGCCCTGACCGAGCGCGACCACAGCGGCGCGCCGAAATTCCGCGAAGGCAAGAACTGCAAGGGCTGCCACGAAGGCGAACAGGAGGACATCGGCGCCAAGATCGCGAAGGGCGGCCAGCTCGAGCCCGCGCCGATTGCGGGACGCGCCGGCAGCCTGAAGCTGCGCGTGCAGGCCGCGCGCGACGCTCATGCTGGGCGACGGCGCGGTCAAGGAAGCGGCGCGTGCCGGCTGCTGGGGAAGCTGCCATGACGATGCGATGGGCATGGCGATTTCCGCGCCGGACGGAAGGATCACCAAGTACCTGGCCGTATCGCGCACCAAGCTGTCGCGCCAGGGGGGCGGTGAGGACACCAAGTCCCCGGCCGAGCTGCAGGCGTTGATCCAGCAAGGGACCTTCCTCGAATACTGGCAGGCACGCCTGAACCCGGACCGGCCGGCGGAGCCGGCGAGCGGCTACGTGCTCGACAAGCGGCACCGCGACGCGCAGGCATCCACGCGCGCAGAGGCCAGCTTCACGAATGGCGAGTGGGCGGTTGTCCTGAGCCGCCCGCTGAAAAGCGCCGCGCCGACACAGAAGGCGCTGATCGCGGGCAAGCCCTATGCGATCGGGTTTGCCATCCACGACGACTACACGGACCACCGATTTCACTACGTGTCGCTCGAGCTGAGCCTGATGCTCGATGCGGGAATTGCGGACTTCGTGGCGAAGCCGCGGTAGGCGGGAGGGAGAAAGCGCCATGAACGCTTCGACCCGTTGGGCGTGCAACAGCCGGGCGGTACGGTGCCTGTTGGCAGTCGCCCTGTCCGTCGCAGCCGGAATCGCGGGGGCGGCAGAAGGCCGCGAGACCGCGACCGACGCCGTGCGCAGTTGCACGCGATGCCACGACGCCACCGAGAAATACCCGGTGCTCTCGATCCTGAAGTCGAAGCACGCGGTGATGGCGGATCCGCGCACGCCGTTTGCGGACCAGGCCTGCATCACCTGCCATGGCGCGAGCGAATCGCACATGCAGGCACCCGGCGAAGACGATTCGCGCGCGGCACCCGACATCGTTTTCGAAAAGGGTGCGACCGGATCTGCGGACCAGAATCAGGTCTGCCTCTCCTGCCACTCCGGCGGTAATCGTCTGCACTGGAAGTCGAGTGCGCACGCATTCCAGGACCTTTCCTGCAGTTCCTGCCATACGGTGCACGCCGGCGAGGATCCGGTGCTCTCGACGCAATTGCAGCCGGACGTCTGCTTCGGCTGTCACAAGAACAAGCGCGCGGAGATCCGCCGCCCGTTCTCGCACCCGATCCGCGAGGGCGAGATGGCCTGCAGCGATTGTCACAATCCGCACGGCTCGGCGGGCCCGGTGCTCCTCGCCGCAGCCACGGTCAATGAAACCTGTTACGGCTGCCACGCAGAAAAGCGCGGGCCTGGAGCGCAAGGCACGACGACCAAATCGAGACCGCGGGCGCCGGCCTGACCTTCCGGCCGGCCGGCGGGCGATTCGAGTTCGCCGTGGATGCGAGCACCATGAGATCCGAAAGCGACGTCGCCATGACGACGGGCTCCGGCCTGACATCGGCGCCGCTCCCGACGATTACGGCAGACGGCTTTACGGCGGGGCTGACGGCCGCCTGGAAGCTCTGCAAGGCGATGACGCTTCGCGCACGCTACTGGCTCGAGGACTACGAGTCCGCGGACTGGGCGCTGGACGGGGTCGAGGCAAATCAGCTTGCCAACGAGATCTTGCTGGGCGAGACCAGCCCGGACTATTGTGTGCACGTGATCCTGCTCTCGATGCAGATCCGGCTGTAGGCCGCGGGGAGGTGCACATGGTCGTCCGTCTTGCCGGGGTGGCGTTCGCCGCCCTGCTCGCCGCGGGTTGCGGCGGTGGCTCCGATGCCACGCCATCGTCCGACGGGGCGGAATCCGGCGATACGCCGCCGCAGCTGAAGTTGGCCGGGTCCGGGCCCGATCCGGCGCTGGCCCAGGAACGCCTGCTCGCGAACGCGAACATGAGCGTTCCGGGGGCGGCCAGCATCGTCTCCTATACCGAAACGGGCGTGCAATACGATGGGCCGCCGGAAATGCAGTCGGCCATCGTGAACTACGAAGCGGAACTCGAGTTCAGCGCAGACACCTACTTCCACAAGGATCACAAGGCGGGTGAGCGCGCCAAGGTGTACGGCGAGGCTGAATACCTGAACGAAGGCGGCACCTGGCGCCTGATCCAGATGGGCATCTATCCGAAGTGATCGCGTCTGGTGCCCCGGGCAGGGGTCGAACCTGCATGGCCTTGCGGCCAACGGATTTTAAGTCCGTAGCGTCTACCAGTTTCGCCACCGGGGCCCGAATGTCGAGGCTAGACGCTGGCACGTGACCCCTGCAAGCGCCCGGGTGGCCTTGCAGCGCCCGCGGGCGTATGGTGGGCGACAAGGCCCGGCTACAGGGTCAGGAACGGATGTCCGATTGCGCTTCACGGGGAGATGCGCATGGCAGGAAGCGGCGTCGAGAGGAGGATCCACCGCAACGGCGTGGTCGAGTTCGACGACCCCGATACGGGCCGGCACGTCGTCATGATGGAAGGACTGACCGTCGAGAGCGGCGACAACGACGCGCTCGCGGTCGTATCGGTCGCGACGGTCATCACCTGCGGCTCGTGCCTGAAGCGCTGGATGACGCCGATCGCGGACTACCGCCAGGGCTGGAACCCCTGTCCGCACTGCGCCGCGAACCTGTTCATGCCGCCGATCTATTGCGATGGACCCGATGGCGCGGACAAGGACCGGGTCGTGCTGCCGCTGCGCGGCCACGAGTTTCCGCCAAACGAGGACGGAAGCTAGAAGGCCAGCAGCCAGTCCGCGACCGCCTGCCACGGCGGCGTCTTCGAGAACGGAATACGCCCGAACTGGATCGCGATCCAGAGGCCGCCGCCGATCCACCAGGCGGGATGCGGCGCGCCACGGGTGCGCCAGTCGCGGATCATCGCCGCTGCGATCAGGAGGTCGGTCCCGAGCGCGGGGATCATGCTCATCTCGATGCGCGGCGGGCCCGGCGGGACGTCAGTTCCGAACATGAGGAAGCGCACGATCCGCGCGACCGCGGCCATCAGGATCGCGATGCAGGCGAGCAGCATCCAGCGCTTGTGCACCTCCGGCCGGCTGCGATTGGAGACCGCGACGCCGACCGCCAGCGCAAAGAACAGGATTGTCGAGACCGGCACGATCATGAATTCGCGCGCGCGTGCGCCATTGCCTGTCGCAATGTGCGCGTTGACCGAGTGGATCGCCGTCGCGAGCCCGACGAAGAGCATCGCCGTCGCGAGCGAGATGCCGACGAGCCCCATCTCGCGGTGACGCGCGGTGCGGCCGCTCGCGACGAGCCCGGTCTGCACGATGAAGAACGCGCTCCAGGCGGTGAACAGCAATCCGTGCAGGTGCACGATCGGCGCCTCGGCGACTGTGCCCGTTGCGAGCGGCACCCAATAGGTCGGCGTGAACCCGAGGGTGGCGATCAGCGCGCAGGCGATCGCCATGTAGAAGTAGAAGCGGCCCGTCGTGGCGGGAACCACGGCTGATGCGGCGGCAATCATGAGCCCTCCCGTCTGGACTCAGCGTGTTCGAGTGGAGGCTAGGGTCGGAATCGAACCGGCGTACACGGCTTTGCAGGCCGCTGCATGACCACTCTGCCACCTAGCCTTCGGGGGCATTAGACACGAAACCCCGGAACGGCGTCCCGGGGTTTCAGTGGAATCTGGAGCGGGAAACGAGGCTCGAACTCGCGACCTCAACCTTGGCAAGGTTGCGCTCTACCAACTGAGCTATTCCCGC
>JBQTKF010000078.1:0-23204 GCA_052386355.1 Gammaproteobacteria bacterium | reverse complement strand
GCCGCGAGTACCCGGCAGTCCATTATTTGCCCAGGCTCCTCGGTGATTCGGCGTGCGTGGTGAGCGTTACGCGCCAACAGAAGCTCTTGCTACTCCACGAGGGCAGCGGCCATGCCGCGGTCTTGGTCGACGAGGTCATTGGTAACCGCGAGGTCATTATCAAGGGCGTGGGCCCGCAGCTCAGCGGGGTACCTGGGATCCTCGGGGCGACAGCGCTCGGTGATGGGCGCAGCGTTCTAATCCTCAATCCAGTCCAGCTGGCGCACCGGGGCGAGGCGGCGATCGCGGCGCCCCGGACGGCCGCGCGCGCCGCGAACAGGCTCGACATCGAGACCTTCCGCACGCTGAGCCCGGCCGAGCAGGCCCGCGCACTCGCGGGCCAGAGCGAACCGGTGCGCACCGGCCTGTTGCAGCAGCTGTCGAAGGCGGAACAGACCGCCTTTATCGAGGCCGACGGCGCGCTCCAGCTCAGCCAGGCGCCGCACGGCCTGGCTGACTGCCCGGACATCATCGTCGGCGATGATCTCCTGGGACTGTCGGAGTTCGACGGCTTCATCCCCCAGGGAACTCACGCGGCCAAACTGACGGCCGCCGAAATCGAGGCGCTCATTGCCAAGGCTCCGCCCTACACTTCAGCCGAGCTGCTCGCGAGGCTCGACCTCGTCTACTCCGGCCGGATACCCAGGCTCGTGATGGACGCGGACACGGCGCGGGCGATGTTCCAGGTCATGGTGGAGCACTTCAAGTCCGTCAAGCACCGTTTGCCGACCGCCGAGGAACTCGCCCCGCTCATTCAGGCGCTCGACGGGACGACTCCCCCGAACATCGCGGCGCCGTCGGTCGCGGCGACCATCGAGGCGCCGTTCGGCTACGGGCCGAACGGCACGATCGCCTCGAAGCCGTTGCCGAAGGGCGAACTGCCGGACTGGCTCAAGGCGCAGGGCGCCGGCGCCGAGGCGCTTCCGCCCGAGCTCCTCCAACCCCCGAAGCTGCACGAGCCGCCGGTTGATGCTCCCCGGCCCGACATCTCGTCGATGGGTACCGTGCGCAACGATTGATGTCGCGATTCGCCTGAGATGCGGCGCCCATGGGGGCGCCGCTTTTTTTGGCGCGCCGCGGAATGCAATGTCGCACTGACGGGCAGAAGGGGAGATTTCACGCCCCGGGAGAGCCACATGACCGCCAGCACGCTGAATCGCACCCGCGGCCTCGCGCTGCTCGCGGGATTCATTCTCATGGCCGCCCTGGCTCTGCCTGCGGCACGGGCGGGCGAATCCGCCGCAGAGGAGACGCTGCTGACCGCGGCGATCCCCGCCGTGGACGGACCGAAACGCACGGTGGCCGTTGCGCCCTTCGGCGCGACCAGCGCGTTCGCGGCCGAATACGGGTTCACCGACGTCGGCGGCGGCATGGCCGCGATGCTTGCCACGGCGCTGGTCGAATCCCGGCAGTTCCTGGTGGTCGAGCGCGCGCAGCTCAGCACCGTGCTCGCCGAGCAGGAACTTGGCGCCAACGCCATGACGACGCCGGAGAGCGGCGTGCAGCCCGGCGCGCTGCTCGGCGCGCAGCTCCTGATCGTCGGCGAGGTCACGGAATTCAGCGACGCCGACAAGGGGCGCGGCTTCGGACTTGGCCTCAACCTGAGCGGGAAGCAGCTCGGTCTGTCGCCGCAGTCGAAGACCGGCACGGTCGGCCTCGACGTGCGCGTCATCGACACCTCGAACGGACGCATCGTTGCGGCTTTCCAGGTGCGCGAGCAGATGAAGTCGCGTTCGGTCGCCGTCAACGTCGGCTACAAGGGGCGCAGCGCCGGCATCTCGGATTTCCTGCGCACGCCGATCGGCCAGGCGGCGCGCAGTGCCATCAACCAGGTCGTGCAGCAGTTCGCCGCCGTGGCGGCCAGCCAGCCCTGGAGCGGAAGCGTCGTCGAGGCCGACCGCCGGACGCTCGTGATCAATGCCGGCGCGGATTCGGGCGTCAAGGTGGGCGACCGGTTCACGATTCGCCGCGTCGCGAAGGTACTGACCGACCCGAGCTCCGGACGCGTGCTGGGCCGCCGCACCGAGATCCTGGGCTTTGCCACCATCGAGGAAGTCGGCGACTCGCTGGCCTACGCGAACTTCATGCCGGTCTTCGGTTCGACGGCGACGCGCGGCGACCTGGTCATCAGCGGCACCTGAGCGGACTTATACTCGTCGCGACCGCGGGAGGAACGATGTCCGAAGCGCAGGCTAGCCGCATCACGCAACTGCTCGGGGAGATGCGCGAGGGCAAGCCGCAGGCCGCCGACCAGTTGCTGCCGATCGTCTACGAGGAATTGCGCAAGCTCGCCCGCTCGCGCATGGCGCGCGAGCGTCCGGGCCAGACGCTGCAGGCCACGGCGCTCGTGCACGACGCCTACCTGCGCCTCGTCGGCGATGCCGACCCGGGCTGGGCGAATCGCGCGCATTTCTTCGCCGCCGCGGCCGAAGCCATGCGCCGCATCCTGGTCGAGCGCGCGCGCCGCAAGGCGCGGATCCGGCACGGCGGCGACCAGGCGCGCGTGACGCTCGAGGAGTCGGCCTGCGTGCAGCCGGAGAACGCCGCCGACCTGCTCGCGATCGACCAGGCGCTGGAGCGCCTGGCGGCAATCGATGCGCAGATGGCCCGGGTCGTCGTGCTGCGCTACTTCGGCGGCCTCGAGATCGAAGAAGTGGCCGCCGCCATGGACCTGTCGCCGCGCAGCGTGAACCGGCTGTGGACCTCTGCGCGCGCCTGGCTGCAACGCGAGCTGAAGCGCTAGCGCGTGGCAGGCGAAGCTTGCGGCGGCCCGAGGCGCTGCCGCATCACCCGCGCGATCAGCCATGCGCTGATCCCCGCCTGCAGCCACACGCTCGCGATCGACAGGTACCAGACGTGGTCGATCCGGATCCAGGGCTGCGTTGACAGCCAGATCGCGGGCAGCATGAAGGTGAGGATGCGCGACGCGCTCGAGGCGAGCGCCGGCAGCGTGTGGCCGAGGCCCTGGAACACGCCCGAGCAGGTGAAGATGATCGCCTGCGCGGCGAAGTTGAGCGAGATCAGCCTGAGAAAATGCGAGGCGACCTCGACGACACCGGGGTCCTGCGTGAAGCCGCGCACCAGCCACTCCGGCCGCCACTGGCACAGCAGCGTCAATGCGAGCATGAGCGCGACGCTCATGGCCGCGGATGACCGGAGCGTTTCGCGCACGCGCCCGAACTGCTTCGCGCCGTAGTTCTGCCCGGCGATCGGTGCGGTCGCGAATGCGACCGCCATCGCCGGCAGGAAGATCGCCTGCATCAGCCGGCTGCCGACGCCGAATCCCGCCTGCGCCGCGGCCCCGAAGCCGCGGATCACCCAGTAGATCACCGACGTGGACAGGAACATCAGCGCGAACTCGCCGCCCGCCGGCGCGCCGACATTGATCATGCGCCGCCACACGGACATGCGCGGCTGCCACAGCGAGGCGCGGAAATGCACGTACTTCTCGAGCTTCGCGAAATAGATCGCGAGCATCAGCGTGCCGGCCGCGACCGAGATCGTGCTCGCGAGCCCCGCGCCCAGGACGCCGAGGGGCTTTCCGGTGAGCCAGCCGCCGATCAGGATCGGCGCGAGGAGCGCATTCAGGAGCACGGTCGCGACCTGCACGATCATGGTCGGCTTGACGACGCCGGTGCCGCGCAGCCCGGACATCATCACGACGTTCGGGTACTGCAAGGCGAGTCCCGGCAGGAACCAGTACAGGTAGGTGGTGCCGGCCGCCGCGGTTGCGGCGTCCGCCCCGACGATGGCCATGTAGCACGGCGTCAGTGCGTAGCCGCCCGCGAGCGTCGCCGCCGCGCAGATCGCGGCGAGCACCAGCGACTGGTTGAACACGAGGTTGGCGTCGTCGGGATCCTTGCGCCCCACCGCCTGTGCGATCAGCGCCATGGCGCCGACCGCGAGCGCCTGGGTCGCCGCCATCACCACGAACATCGCAAGGCCTGCGGCGCCCACGCCGGCGAGCGCGGCCTCGCCGAGCTGCGCGACGAACCACAGGTCGATCAGCAGGTACAGCGTCTGCGCGATCATGCCGGCCGCGATCGGCGCCGCCATCGAGAGCAGGTGGCCCGGGATGGGGCCCTGGGTCAGGCCGCGCATGCGCATCCCCCATCGAAGGAGTACGATGCTACCCGACCGCCGGGGCCGGCGGCCGACCAGAACGAACGGAAGGGGAACGCATGAGAATCCTGAAGTCAGCCGCCATCGTTGCGGCAGGTCTGCTGGCGCTTGCCGGCTGCCAGAAGGCCGTGGACGTTGCCGCGGTCACGGACGAAGCCAAGCGCGGCGTGCGCGACTGGGCAGCGGCCTACAATGCCGGCGACGCCGACACGATCGCCGCGAAGTACGCCGAGGACGCGATCGTCATGCCGCCGGGCACGACGGCTTCCGTGGGCCGCGAGGCGTTTCGCACTTTCATCGCGGCGGACATCGCCGGCGCCAAGGCCGCGGGCGTCACACTCTCGATCAGCGACGGCGATACCGCGGGCGTTTCAGGCGACCTCGCCTGGCATTCCGGCGCCTACACGGTGCAGGACGCGAGCGGCGCCACGGTCGACAGCGGCAACTACCTGGAAGTGCTCCAGAACTTCGACGGCAAGTGGCTGATCGTACGCGATATCTGGAACTCGGATCGGCCGCCTGCGCCGGCCGCTCCGCCGGCTGCAGAAGAAGCCGCGGCCCCGGCAGGCTGACGCGCGCTCAGAAGCGCCAGAGCACGCCGATCGAGGGAACGAGCGGCAGCGAGCTGACGGTCGCGACATCGAGGAACACCTCGCCGGGGATTTCCTCGTCCTCGAGCTGGTACTCGAGACAGCAGTCGTTCGGCCGTCCGAGCAGGTTCGTGATCTCGAGGAACACGGACAACTCGCTGCCGCCGTCGAACAGGAAGCGGCGTGCGGCGCGCGCGTCGAAGCGCACGTAGTCGCCGAGGTGGCGCGCGTTGCGTGGGCCGACTGCGACGATCGCTTCCGGATCGAGCGTCTCGAGTTCGACGTCGGTGGTCGGCCAGCCGCTGTGCCAGGTCGCGGCCACGGAGCACTCCCATCGCTCGCCGCGGTACGCCAGGCCGGCGCTGAGATAGTTCCGCTGGTCCCAGCTGCGCGCCATTTCCGATCCGGCGATGCGATCCTCTACCTCTGAAAGGCTGTAGCTCAGCCAGCCGGTCCACGGGCGCGCGTTCCAGTAGAGACTCGCCTCGAATCCCGTGGCCTTCGCCGAGTCCGGTGCGATCTCGATCCGGTCCGGCTTGAGTTCCGGCAGGATCACCAGCGTGTTCAGCAGGTTCTCGTAGCGCGGCGGCAGGTCGTCGTAGTCCTTGCGATAGGCCTCGAGCCGCAGCTCCAGCGACGGCGTCAGGTTCTGCTCCAGGCTCGTGACGAGATGCGTCGCGTGCAGGGGCGCGGCGAAGGAAGTCTGGCCATCCGCCACCGGCAGCTCGTCGATGCCCTGCGCCTGGGCAAAGCGGCCCCAGGACAGCCGCAGGCGCGTACGCTCATGCGGCCGCCAGAGCAGCACCGCGCGCGGCGAGAAGTCGGATTCCTCCCCGGCCGAGAGCGTCTCGCGGTCCCAGCGCAGGCCGAGATCCGTCGTCAGACCCGGTGACGGCTCGAAGCGCAGGTTGAGGTAGGCGCCGAGCAAGTCGCCCTGGTGCCTGAGTGCGATGTCCCGCGTGCGCGACGTCCCGGTCGGAGCACCCGGCGTGTCGAACAGCAACTCGAAATCCGCCTCGTCCTGGTAGGCGTAGCGGCCGCTCTGCCCGCGCCAATCGGCGCCTGCCTGCAGCATCAGGCCCTCGCGCGGCCGCCACCAGCCATCGGCCTGGACCGCGTCGATCGTGAAACTCCGCACGTCCAGCATCGTGCCGCTTGCGATGCCCGGCAGGTCCGCCGTGCCGGAACGCGAGCTTCGCAGACGGGTTCTCGATGCCAGCACGCGACCGCCGGTGCCCTCCGAATCACCGGCATCCAGCCGCAGCCAGAAATACTGGTCGCGGTAGCTCGCCTGTGCGCCTTCCTCCTGGTCGCTGTCGAATGCCAGAAGCTTGTCGTCGAAGGCGAGGTAGTTCGCCGACAGCGAAAGCCTCTCGCCCAGGCGGCGGCCGATTCGCGCATACAGGTCGTAATAGTCGGGCTCGCCGATCTCGTCGGCGGTGAGATCGAAGATCAGGTCCATGTTGCCGCGCCGCGCGGAGGCGAGCCATTCGCCGTCGCCGTCATCGAAGGTGCCGCCGGCCGCAATGCCCGCGCTGAACACGCTGAGCAGCGCGCGGCCATGGAAGCCTTCCTCCGGCGGCTCGGGCCGGAAGGCGATCACGCCGCTGCTGCGGTCGCCGTAACTGACCGGAAAGCCGCCGGTGTAGACGCTCACGTCGCCGACGATGCCCGGGTCGATCGTGCTGAACAGGCCGAAGAAGTCCTTGAAGTGGTACGGGTTGTACAGCCGCAGGTCGTCGAACAGCACGAGCGTTTCGGCAGCGCTGCCGCCGCGCAAATGCGTGCGGCTGCTGAGATCGGAGCGCGCGACGCCCGGCAGCCGCGAGACAGCGCGCATGGGATCGTCGCCCATGTCCGGCAGCTGCTCGAGGTCGGCCGCGGTGAATACCGTCGGTTCCGACGGCATCTCGTCGCCGAACTGGTAGTGGCTCGCGCTGACTATGACTTCGGTAAGCGGCGGCGCGACCGGCCGGATCGTCGCAGGTCGTTCCGCGGCCTGCGACTCCGCGCGCATCAGCAAAAGGCCGCCGCCGCGCGCCGGCGCGGTCGCGAGTCCGTGCGGCGCCAGGATTTCATCGAGAACCGCGCGCGGGTCGGTCGCGACCGGCTCACGCTCCACGCGCATCCCGGGCGTGACCAGATCGCTGCTGTAGAAAAGCGGCAGGCCCTGGGCGCGCAACAGCTCCAGTGCCTGCTGGAGCGTCAGACCTGCGTACGGCGCCGCCTCGGCCGCGCTCGCGGCAGCGACGCACGCGAGAAGCAGCAGCAGTTTGTTCACGGGAGACCCGCTAACGCGCCGCCCGGGTGCGGACTTCGATTCTACCCTCGTTCAGCGCGAACTCGAGGTCAGTCGTCGCCAGCATGACGTCGAGCGCCTCGAGCGGGGCGAGGTGGCGGATGTTGCCATGCAGGACCACGCGCAGGGCGCGCTCCCGCACGGCGGGATCCGTGAAATGCAGCGTCCTGCCTGTTTCGCGCGCGACCCAGGCGAGCAGTTCCATCGCCGGCCGGCCGTCGATGTCGGGGACCGGCGCGAGGGCTTCGGCCCAGTGCCAGGCCGCGGCATCCGCCGCGATCGGCGAACGCAGGATGCCGCCCAGGGCGTCGATCTCGAGCTGTTCTCCGGCAGCGCCGCGCAGCGTCTGCCCCGCGCGTTCGATCTCGACCAGGCCCTCGCGCACGCGCAGCCGCAGCGACCCGTCCGCGACGCGCAATTCGAACTGCGTGCCGAGGTCGCGCGCGATGCCGGCCGGCGTCTCGATCCGGTAGCCGGTGCCGACGCTGCCGCGATGGTCCAGGTACACCGTTCCGCGGTCCAGGTACAGGCTCCCCGGCGAGTCCAGCATGATCTCCGTGTCCGCGGCGAGCCGCAGCGAGGTGCCGCCCGCGAGCAGGAGCCCGGCCCTCGCGCCCGCGAGCGTGCGCAGCTTCATGCCGGCGGTGAGCGGCGCCGAGGATTCGCCGACGTGCTGCCAGACATCGCCGGTCGCGCGTTCGACGCCGCCGATCGCGCGCTCGATGCTGGCCAGCTCCTCGCGCCCTGCGCCTGGCGGCGCCCACTGGAACATCAGCGCGATCGCGAACAGCAGCACCGCGGCGGCCCCCGCCCACAGCACCCACATCGCCTCGCGTCGCCGCGCAGTCTTTTTCCGGAACGCCGCGGTTGCGGCCGCGAGCACTTCCTGGCGCGCATCGGCGGGAGGCTCCGCGCGCCTGCCGGCGGCGCGGATCAGCGACTCGACGAGGTCCGGTGACTTGTCCATGCGGTTCATCCTGGTTGCGGAACGGGCGGCGCGGCCAGCTCCTCGGCCCCGCCGATCAGTTCGACGATCGCCTCGCGGAATGCATCGCGGGCGCGGGACAGAAGCGACTCGGCCGCTTTCTCGCCGAGGTCGAGACGCGCGGCGATCTCACGCACCGACAGGCCGTCGAGGTATTTCCATTCCAGGACGTCCGCATAGCGTCCGGGCAGCGAATCGAGCGTCGCCTCGACGATGCGCCGGACCTGTGCGTGCCAGGCGCCGGTTTCCGGCTCGTCTGCCGCGGGCGCCGTGAGCGCCTCCAGGATCGCGCGTGCATTCGGCTGATCCTCGAGCAACACCACCCGCGGCGCACCCTGGCCCTTCCTGCGGAAGTGGTCGGCCACCACGTTGCGGCAGATCTGGCAGAACCAGGTGTACAGCGCGGCTTCGCCGCGATAGCGTTCGAGGTTCTCGATCGCGTTGCAGAAGGTCTGCTGCACCACGTCGCGCGCGGTCTCGGCGTCGCCGCCGAGGCGCGCGAGCGCAAAGCGGTACAGGCGCGGGAAGAAGTTCTCGAACAGCTCCCGGAATGCCGCTTCGTCGCCGCCCAGTATCCGGCGGGCCACGGCCCGGTCGACGTGCACGAGGTCAGCCATTGTCGTTTGGACGCGGCCAGCGCCCGAATCCTTCGGGCCCTGGGCGGATTATGGCAAGGGGGCCCGTCCCCCTGCCGCGGTCAGTCGTCGAGCCTGCGGTCCTTCCAGTTCCACCACTTGAGCAGTTCCGGCTGCGGCTCCGGCGTGCGCGCGGCGTAAGTCGCGCAGCGGAACGTGTAGAGCAGGCAGGGTTCCTGCTCGTGTCCGGTGATCTTCTGGAGTCGCTGGAAGAGTTGTTCTGGATTCGATTCGGCGAGGTCTTTGATCGAGTGAATGCCCAGGTGTCTGAGATCGGCGGCGATGGCGGGACCGATCCCGGGCAGCGTGGTCAGCTCGTCGTGCATCGGCAGGGCCCTCCTACGGCTTGTCCACGTCCCCAGATTACACCTGCGGGCGGCCCGCCCAGCAAGCCAATTCGTAACCAATGGAAAAGGCGGCGGGAGATTTCTCTCCCACCGCCCGTTGCTGCGGCCGTTGCGATCACTTCTCGACGGAAGTGCCCGCGTCCACCGCCGCGTTGGCATTCGCGGACGCCTTGCCGTCGCCCGAAGCCTGAACGTCGCCCTTGGCATCGGCCTTGGCATGGGCCTTGGCACTGCGCCGCGGACGCTCGGACGGCTGCTCGTCCGACGCCGGCTCGCTGCGCGAGGCCGAGGCGCTGCCGGAACCCTGGCCGATGGCCATGGCGTCGGCTTCAGCGGACTGCGTCGCGGCATTCAGTGCGCCGCCGAGCGAGCCATTCGCACGCGCTTCGCGGCGCGGCTGGGACTGCGACTCGGGCATCTCCGGCATTGCCGGCGAAACCTCGACGTTTCCGCCCGCTTCGCCCGCGAGTTCCGCGGCTGCGGAAACCGCGTGCGTCGCATCGGCGGCGGAATCCACGGTCGCATCGAACGCGCCGGACGCCGTCGCCTGCACGCCCGCCGCCGCCGACTGCGCACGGTCGCGGGCCTGCCCCGCCGTGTCCTGCGCCTTGTCCTTCGCGCGCGAGCCGATCTCGCGCGTGCGGTCGAGCGCATCGGTGCTGGCACCCAGCGTGCCGTTCACGGCGCCGCCGCCGGTCGCACCGACGTTGCCGAGCCCACCGCCCAGGTTGCCCGTGATCGAGCCCCCAAGGCCCCCGGTGACGTTCCCGCCCAGTACCTGGGCGTGCGCCACCCCGCTCGTGGCCAACACGGCGGCCACGGCGATCTTCGCCAGAAAGTTTCGATATTTCATGGACTTACTCCTGTGACCCCCGCGGACCATCCGCGGTTCTCGGAAGCAAGTACGTCCGGGAGCGGCGGTTTATTCCGCGACGGACTGGCCCGGGCGGTAGTCGCCGCCGACGAGCCCCCGCCCATAAGTTGAATCCTGACCTGAACGGCCGAGGTCCACGGCGGCCGCCGCCAGACTTTCGAGCGCGGCCTGTGCCGCCGCGGGCTCCGGCTGCACAAGGGACCGGGCCAGCAGGCCGGCGACGATGGGGGTCGCGAAGGAAGTGCCACGCACTTCCGCAAGGCCCACGCCCGGCTGCGCGGCGAAGATACCCGCTCCCGGCGCTGCGAAATCCACGTGCTCGCCCCGGCAGGCCTCGGGCAGCGCGCGATCGTTCGCATCCACCGCCGTGACACCCACGACTTCCGGATAGGCCGCGGGAAACAGCGGTGGCGCCGAAGGCCCGTCGTTGCCGACCGCGGCGACCAGCAGATGCCCGCGTTTCGCCATCGCGCGCACGATGCCGGTCATCAGGATGCTCCTCGCGCCGACCAGGCTGATGTTGACGACCGGAACGCGCTCGCGCGCCATCCAGTCGAGCGCCACCGCCACGAACGCGATCGAGCCACCGCCATGCCCGCAGAACACATCCGCCGCATACAGCACGGCACCCGGCTGCACGCCGCGAAACTCGCCGTCATTTCCCGCGAGCAGCGATGCGACCGCCGTCCCATGGGTCGCTGGCAGCAGCTTGCCGTCACAGCCCTGCCGATGAATCGTGAGCCCCGCGAGCGCGGGGTGCGCGCCGTCCACGCCGCTGTCGATCAGGCCGATGCGCGGCGCCGCGTGCACCGTCGCTTCCTGCGAGGCGGGCGACGACGGCAGCGGCGCGGGCATCTCCTGCGCATCGCCGCTCTCGAGATAGAGATGATGGAAGTCGTATTCGCCCTGAGGGTCCAGCTCGCGCAGGCGTCTGAGCGCGCGGCGCGTGGACACGCCCTCCGGCGCCTGCAACAGCACCAGATCCAGGCCGAGTCCTTCCAGCTTGCGCTCGGAGAGCAGCGTGAATCCCGCGGCGCGTGCGCGCGCCAGCGCTTCGGGCGTGGGCGACAGCGCGCCCACCTGGCGGCGCAGGATCGGATGACCGTCAGGGTCCGCTTCCACGGTCGCGCGCTCGTTGCGCAAGAGGTCCCGCACGCGCAGCTTGCGCAGTTCGGTGAGCGGCGATTGGGCGGTGCGCAGCGTGTCGGTCACGGTGCCGGGCAACTGCGGCAGTTGCGGCAGCGGCACGCCGACCTGCGCGGAGGCAATCGCCGCTGCGCAGCCCGCGAGCACACCCACACAGGCCTTGCCCACTCCATTCATGTCTCGGCTCCTCGGCCGTCATCAGGCCCGGAAATGCTAGCATCCGCCCGCGCGGCCCCTGATTGGAATACGTTTCCGGGCACGGGTTTCATCCCGCGGGAATATTCCGGCCGCACCGGACGTACAGCTTCATGAAGACGCCTTCGCCGACCGACGACGTGCGTGGCCAGCTGGGCGAAATGCTGCCGCGACTGCGGCGTTTCGCCCGCGTGATCACGCGGAACGTGCAGGATGCGGACGACCTGGTGCAGGCGGCGGTGGAGAAGGCGCTGGCCCGCGCCGCCCAGTGGCGGCCGGATTCGAGGCTCGACAGCTGGATGTTCGGCATCATGAAGAACGCCTGGATCGACGAGATACGCGCGCGCCGGAGGCGCGAGCGCGTGCATGCGCCGGAAGCGGCCGGTGAGAGCGTCGGCGATACCTCCGCGGAAGCGCGCGACATCGCACTCTCGATCCAGGCCGCGATGGAACGACTGCCCGAAGAGCAGCGCCTCGCGGTCGCGCTGGTGCTGGTCGAGGGCCAGTCCTACAAGGACGCGGCCGAAGTGCTCGGGATTCCGGTCGGCACGCTGATGAGTCGCCTTGCGCGCGGCCGCGCCGCGCTCGCAGCGATGCTGGGGGAGGACGCATGAAGTTTTCGGATGAAACGCTGATGGCGTATGCCGACGGCGAACTCGACCTCGTCACGCGCGCCGAAGTCGAGGCCGCGATGGCTTCCGATCCGGACACCCGCCGCGCGGTCGAACGGCATCGCGCGCTGGCCGCGCGCGTCAAGGCTGCCTACCAGGGAGTGCTCGAGGAACCCGTGCCCGCGAAACTTGCGAGTCTCGCGTCAGGACCGGTCGCCGCACCGGTCGTCGAACTGCGGGCGCGGCGCGATGAGCGCCGCGCACGCAGGGCGGCGCCCGCTGCCTGGGGCGTGCCGCAGTGGGCTGCGATCGCGGCATCGATTGCCCTCGGCCTGATGGTCGGTGTGTTCGCATTGCGCGATCCCGGTGCGGTGTTCGAGGAGACCGGCGCTGGACTCGTCGCGCGTGGTGAACTCGATGCGACATTGACGCGGCAGCTCGCCGACGGCGCCGGAACGGGTGTCGCGCTGGTCGGCATCAGCTTCCGGGACCGCGGCGGCGAGTATTGCCGGACCTTTCACCTGCAGCAGCAGGCTCCGCTCGCGGGTCTCGCTTGTCGTTCCGGCGAGGAATGGCAATTGCGGGTGCTCGCAGCCGCGCCGGCGCGCGAGCGTGGCATGCAGCCCGCCTCTGCGATGCCGATGGCGGTGCTGCAGGCAGTGGATGCCGCGATCGCTGGCGAGCCGCTCGATGCGGCGGGCGAGAAGGCAGCGCGTGATGCGGGTTGGCAGCCGCCGCAGAACATGGCCGAATAGCGGCATGCGGAGATTCCTGCTGATCGTCCTTGTCGCGCTCCCTGGATGCGCCCAGGTCGCAGTCCGCGTCCCCCCGCCCGAGGTACGCCAGGCTGGCGTGGCCGCTGCACATCCGATGGCGGTCGAAGCCGGGCTCGAAGTCCTGCGCGATGGCGGCACCGCCGCCGATGCCGCGGTCGCGGTGCAGGCGATGCTGGGCCTGGTCGAGCCGCAGAGTTCCGGGATCGGGGGCGGCGCTTTCCTCCTCTACTACGAGGCGGCAAGCGGCGACATCACCGCTTACGACGGACGCGAGTCCGCGCCCGCGGCCGCGACGGCTTCGCTCTTCCTCGACGAGCGCGGCGAACCGCTGTCGTACCGGGACGCGGTGCTGTCCGGCCGCTCGACCGGCGTGCCGGGCGCGATCGCGATGCTGGGCGCCGCGCATGCGGCCCACGGCAAGCGGCCCTGGCAGACGCTGTTCGGGGCGGCGGAGCGCGCGGCGGCCGAAGGATTCGTGGTGCCGCAGCGTCTGGGGCGATTCGTCAACGGTACTTTCCCGCAGGCGGGCGAGCCCGACGCAAAAGCGCTATTCTCGCGCGCGGACGGCACGCCCGTGCAGGCCGGCGAGGTGATCAGGAACCCCGCCTACGCACAGGCGATCGGGCGCATCGCAACGCAGGGGTCGCGCGCGCTGCTGCAGCCGCCGCTGTCGGACCAGATCATCCGCCGCGTCGGCGCCCCGCCGCGCCCGGGCGCGCTGTCGCGCGGCGACCTCGCGGTGTACGAGCCGCGCGTCTCGGACCCGCTCTGCGGGCCATTTCTCGTCTACGTCGTCTGCGTGCCGACGCCGCCGTCCTCGGGCGTCGCGCTGCTGCAGGTGCTCGCGATCCTCGAACGGACCGGGATCGCGCTGCTCGGCCCGGAGGACCCCGAGGCCTGGTTCCTGTTCGCGGAGGCGAGCCGGCTCATGTACGCCGACCGCGACACCTTCGTCGCCGATCCCCTGTTCGTCGAGGTTCCCGTCGAAGGCCTGCTCGACCCTGACTACGTAGGGCGTCGAGCCGCGTTGATCGGCGCCACTGCCGGCCCCCCTCCTGCTGCGGGCGTACCCGTGCCGATCGAACGCGGGCCGGATTCAACAGTCGAGGCTGCCGGCACATCCCATTTCGTGGTAGTGGATTCCGCCGGCAATGTCGCCTCGATGACAACGACGGTCGAATCCCTGTTCGGCTCGGGTCGTGCCGTCTCGGGTTTCTTCCTCAACAACCAGCTGACCGATTTTTCCTTCGTCCCGATCGGGCCGGACGGTTCCGAAGTCGCGAACGCCGTGGCGCCCGGCAAGCGCCCGCGTTCGTCCATGGCGCCGGTCATCGTGCTGGACCGCGAGGGCCACGTGGTCGCGGCGCTCGGTTCGCCCGGCGGCAGCGCGATCCTCGCCTACAACGCGAAAACGCTGCTCGGCCTGCTCGCCTGGGAACTGCCATTGCAGCAGGCGATCGAGCTGCCGAACCTGGTCGCGCGCGGCGCAGATTTCTTCGGCGAGGCCGCGAAGTTCTCGCCCGCGATCCTCGAAGGCCTCGCCGAACGCGGCGTCACGGTGAAATCCGGTCGCGGCGAGGAATCCGGACTGCACGGGGTCGTGCTGCGCGATGACGGCAGCATCGAAGGCGGCGCGGACCCGCGGCGCGAGGGCGCCTGGCGCGCGCTCGGGGCGCCGCCCGCGCATTGACGCGCCGCCGGGCGGGAGGCGCATTGGACCTGCTGCTCTGGCGCCACGCGGACGCGGCCGATGGCCGGCCGGACGACGCGCGCCCGCTGACCGAACACGGCCACGAGCAGGCGCGCGCGGTCGCGGAGTGGGTGCTGCAGCGCCTGCCGGCGGACAGCCGCATCCTGGTATCTCCCGCGCGACGCGCACAGGAGACCGCCGAAGCACTCGGCCTGCCGTTCGAGACGATGTTCGAGCTCGCGCCGGATGCGCGGCCCGCGGCGCTCATCGCGGCGGCGCAGTGGCCGGATTCACGACAGGCTGTGCTGATCGTCGGCCACCAGCCGACGCTCGGCGAGACGGCGGCCCTGCTTCTGGGTGCACCGGGGCGCGAAATGCCGGTGCGCAAGGGCGCCGTGCTCTGGATCCGGAGCCCGCGGCGCAAGGTGCGCGATGTCGCGCGCCTCGTCGCCGTGATGGAACCCGGGTTGCTCGCGACCGCTTCCAGGAAGCGCTAGCAAACGGTCAACGGAACGCGGAGCGGATGCGGGCGGCGCGCAGAAGATAGATCGCGAGCACTACGAGCGCGGCGATGATCCCGATGCCGAGCACCAGTTCGCCCGGTCCCCGTGCAGTATCGAGCTCCCGGCCGAGTCCGAGCGCCCAGCCGAGGCAGATCGTCGCGAGCAGCCAGCGCGCCGCCACCCGGCGCAGCAGCAGGAGCACGAATGCAGCGAGGTGCGCCGCCGCGATCGTGGCGACGATCAGCCATTCGCCCGGCCGCGTGCGCGCCAGCGACCAGGAACCGATCGCGTACATCGTCGAGAAAAGGCTGGCGACGCCGACCGCGATGGCGACGAACGTGAGTTCCACGGGCCAGGCGGAAGCGCCGCCTTCGACCCGTGCACGGCCGCGCTTCGCGAGCCACGCGATGGCGAGCAGTGCCGCGTGCCCGGCGACGCCTGCGACGAGCGCGTACGGCACGAAAATGATCGGCGGCGGGTGGCCGCCTTCCAGGCTCCCCAGCACCAGGACGACGCAGACCAGCAGGACGAACGTGGCCCACGAGATGTGCGCCCACCGGAAAGGCCGCTGGCGCAGGCGCGCGAGCCAGGCGGCCATGTTGCCTCAGTCGATTTGTGCCGCGATGCGGTCGCGGATGTCGCGCAATTTCATCCTGACCCGCGCCGCGTTGCCGGGTCCCATGCGCAGCAGCAGCTTGCGCCCGGCGGATTCGGCCTCGAGCGCCGGGTCCGCGAATTCGTAAAGCACGTTCGGGCGCGACAGCGCGATCGTCTCCGGCGGCTCGGGCATCGCGAGCAGGTGATCGATCACCTCGATCACGCGGTCGTTGAAGTAGCCGTCGGGGTTGCCGAGGCTCTCGTAGGCCGCCTGCAACTCGGGATAGAGGCGGCGATACAGCTCGACCACGGCGTCAGCGTCCAGGGCGTCCAGCAGCCCGATCCAGGGCGTGTATCGCGCATAGTTTGCGGCGCCCAGCACGAGGTTTCCTTCCTGCCCCACGGCGACGAATGCGCCCGCGGGCGGTCTTGCCGGAATGACGCGCGTCGCGATCTTCGGCCGCGGCAGGTTGTCCACCGTCGCGACCAGGTTGCGGATGAAGTCGTCCGGAGCGAACATCGCCGCGAAGCGTTCGGAGCCCACCAGCGCGGCGATGCGCTCGGCGGCAGTCTGGCCGCTGCCGTCATCGGCGGGCGATTCGATCGGATTCCTGGCCGCTGTCTCGTCGGTTGCGACCGGTTCCGCGGCGACCGTCGCCGGTTCGGGCGCCGTGGCTTCGCGCTTGAACCAGTACCAGGCGCCAAAGCCGAGCGCGACCAGCACCACCCCGCCCAGGATCCAGCGGCCCAGGCGCTCGTCGGAGTCCGGCGGCGGCAGTTCGCGTTTTTCCGCGTACATGGCGAGTACTCTAGTTGATACCGGCCCCTCCGGCACCATCTTGGAGTATCCACCCCATGCCGGCGGTTCCCCTGAAGATTCCGCTCACCACCGAATTGCCGGCCTCCGAATGCGCCGATTTCGCCTTCGTGCTGGACGCCATCGGCATTCCGTACGAAAGGCGCACGACCGCCGCCGGCACCAGCCTCTGGGTGCTGCCGGAGCATCATCCGCGCGCGGCGCGCGAACTCTCCCACTACCTGCGCGAGAACCACCGCCCGCCGGTGGCACCTGTCGTCTGGCCGAACCACCCGCACGCGCTCTACGGCGTGCTCGGCTACGCGCTGGTGCTGGTCGCGGTGACGCTCCTCGTGCTCACGGCCGCGGGCGGACACAACTGGAAGTCTGCGGGCGTGCTGGACGCCGGATTCCTCGAGCGCGGCGAGTGGTGGCGCGTGCTGACCGCCCTCACGCTGCACGGAGACCTGCTGCACCTCCTCTCCAACCTCGCCTTCGGCGCCCTGTTCGGCTACCCCGCCGCACGGCTGCTCGGCCCCGGCATTGCGTGGCTCCTGATACTCGCGGGCGGCGGCATCGCCTACGGGCTCGACGCGCTGCTGCATCCGCCGCAGCACCACCTGCTCGGCGCTTCGACCGCAGTCTTCACCGCGCTCGGGCTGGTTGCCGCCTACGGCTGGCGGCGGCACCTGCGGAACTGGTCGCCGTGGATGCGCCGCACGGCGCCGCTGATTGCGGGGATCGCGCTCCTCGCCTTCACCGGCACCGGCGGCGAGAATACCGACGTGCTCGCGCATCTCGCGGGCTTCGTCGTCGGCGCCGCGACCGGCGCGCTGTGCGCGCGAGTGCCGCTGCCGGCGCCCGGCCGGCACGGCGTGCAGTGGGCCGCGGGACTCGCAGCCGTCGGGCTCCTTGCGATCGCCTGGGGAGCCGCGCTCGCATGAAGACGAGGCCTCCCGCACCCGTCCCGCTCCCGCATTCGGACGCCTGCGAGCGCAACAAGGGCCCGATCCTCGAAGTCCTGCGCCGCGAATTCGCGGGCTGCTCGCGGGTGCTCGAGATCGGCAGCGGCACCGGCCAGCACGCCGTGCACTTCGCCACCGGCCTGCCCTGGCTGAGCTGGCAGGCGACGGAAATCGCGGAATCCCTGCCGGGTCTCAAGCGGCGCATCCAGCTCGAAGGCCCGAGGAATCTGCCTGCGCCGGTCCTGCTCGAGGCGAGCGCGAAACGCTGGGACGTCGGCCGGGCGGACGGCGTGTTCAGCGCCAATACGCTTCACATCATGCACTGGCCGCAGGTCGAGGCGCTGTTCGCGGGACTGCCTGCGATCGCGAAGCCCGGCTGCGTGCTCGCAATCTACGGGCCCTTCCGCTACGGCGGGAAGTACACCTCGGAGAGCAACGCCTCGTTCGATGACTGGCTGCACGCGCAGGATCCCGGCAGCGGCATCCGCGACTTCGAGGCGGTGGACACGCTCGCGCGCGCGGCGGGATACCTGCTCGTTGCGGATCACCGCATGCCGGCGAACAACCAGACGCTGGTGTGGCGGCTCAGCTAGCCTCGTCGTCTTTCGTGCGCTCGTCCCGCCGCTTGCGGGAACGCCACCAGCCGTGCGCGATGAAGAAGATGATGAAGAGCGCCGGTGCCAGCTCGCGCCAGTTGCCGCCGATCCGCCCTTCCGAGACGAGCTTCACCACGATGCCGGCGATCAGCAGCAGCATGAGGAGCGGCCAGAAGCCGGAGCGGCGCTTTGACTTGAACGGGCTCTGGGTCTTGTGTTCCCGCGGCGGCGCCAGCACCGGCGGCGGCGCAGATGCAGGCGGCGCCCTCGCAGGCTTCGCCGCGGCGTCCTCCGCGGGCTTGCCGCCGAACAGCTCCTCGAGCATGCGCGCCGCATCTTCCTCTTCGCGTGCGGCCTGTGGCGGCGGCGCGCGCCTGCGTGCGGTATCCGAGAACTTCCACGGATTCGCACTGCGCCGGGTCGGTGCGGGTGGCGCCGGCAGGCCGCGCTGGCCCCTGTCCTCGAGTTTCATCGTCGGGTCCCTGCGTCCTCAGAGCGCGGGCTTCAGCACCATGAACGCGAGGCCGGCGAGCGGCGTGACCGTCGCGACGGCTCCCCAGATCTCCCACTGCCGCGCGATGCGCTCGTAGGCGGCGAAGTCGAAGGAGCCGCTCGCGGCCCCCGCCTGCGCGTGCGCGAACAATCGCCGCTGCAACGGCGCGACGCGGAACATGAATGCGAGCCCGGAGATCGCGAACATCACGAGCGTCCACGCGATCCAGCCCGTGCGCAGCAGCGGCAGCCCTGCCTGTACCGCCGCCACGATGCCGGTCGCAATGATCACGATGACGCCGGGCATCGTGAACAGGCGATCGCTCCGGATGATGCCGTCCACCGTAAACGCGAGCAGACGCGGGTTCTTCGCGCGCGCGGCATGGCGGTGCCAGAACAGGCCCGTGATGATGTTGCCGAGGAACAGCACCGCGGCCAGGATGTGGAGCAGCTTCATCCAGAGGTACATGGGGCCATTCTAACCCTTGCGGGCGAAAGCTTTGCGGCGCATCCGGGTCATCCAGCTCAGGAAGGAGCGCGGCGCGAGGCGCTTGTAGCGCCAGAGCCAGCGGTAGGACGGGGGCAGCACGATGTGGGTCGCGCCGCCCGCCGCACGCTCCAGGATCTCGCGAGCGACCTGGCCGGCGTCCATCGTCGAGCGCTGCATCATCTTGACCGCAAAGTTCCGGGCATCGTCCGGTGCGCGCGCGTGCTCCATGAGGCGCGTGCGGAAGAAGCCGGGCATGGCGGTGGCGACGTGGATGCCGTGCTCCGCGAGTTCCTGAAACAGCGTCTCGGACAACGCGACGACCGCCGCCTTGCTCGCGTTGTAGGCGCTCATGCGGCTGCCGCAGGCGAAGGATGCGGCGCTTGCGACGTTGATGATCAGGCCGCCCTTCGATTCGATCATGTGCGGCACTTCGGCGCGGCAGCTGTACACGATGCCCATCACGTTGATGCCGAGGATCCAGTTCCAGTCGGCGACCGGGGTCTCGAGCAGGTCCCCGGCGACCGCGACGCCTGCGGAGTTCAACGCAAGGTCGAGGCCGCCCTGGCGTGACGCGAAATCGTCGATCGCGGCTCCGACCGCGCGTTCGTCGGTGATGTCGACGGCGTGGCCCTCGCAATGTGCGGCGCCCTTCGATTGAAGCGCCAGCACCGATTCCGCGAGGCGCAGCACGTCGCGGTCGAGGAGCGCGATGCGCCAGCCGCGCGCCGCGAGCAGTTCCGCCGCGGCGAGGCCGAGCCCGCTCGCGCCGCCGGTGACGGCGGCGCGTTTTCGCGGATAGCTGCGGTCGAGGGCCGGGAGCGTCAGCTGCCGGCCGGAGCGAGCTTCTGCGCGATCAGGCCGAGCACGATGCCGCCGACCAGGTGCAGGACGGTGGCGTCGATGAACCACCACTGCCAGATCTGGTTCGGCAGGTTGAACACGCCCCAGTAGCCCATCAGGTTGATCAGGCAGAAGATCGCCGCGATCACGCCGAACTTGAGCCCGCGCAGCCAGGCGGCGCCGGTGAGCGAGGAACGGATCACCGAGTAGACACCGGCTGCGAGGAAGGCACCGAGCAGGCCGGTCGTGATCCACATGGGCATCAGTGCCGCCATGTCGGGCGGTGTGGCATTCAGCTCGGGGCGCCAGAACGAGGCAGTCGCCTTGTAGGCCTCGGCGAGGATGCCGGCGTCCGGCGAGTGAATGAAGTAGCCGGTCGCCATGGAGACGGCGAACATCGCCGCGTAATAGACGACGCCGCCGATGAAGACGATTTTCCAGTTCATGCTTCCCCCTCGGGTGTTCTTCTTGACCGGCGCCCCTGCGGGCGCATCGAGGGGCGCATCGTGCGCCGGTCCGGCCGACCGGCGCAACAATGCAGTGCACAACAGGCTCAGGCGAGGTCGAAGCGATCCAGGTTCATCACCTTGACCCAGGCCGCCACGAAATCCTCCGCGAACTTCTCCTTCGCCTCGGCGCTCGCGTAGACCTCCGCGATGGCGCGCAACTGCGAATTGGACCCGAACACCAGGTCCGCCCTTGTGCCGGTCCACCGGACCTTGCCCGTCCGGCGGTCGCGCCCCTCGTACACGCCGTCCGCACCCGCGGCCGGTTGCCACTGCGTGCCCATGTCGAGCAGATTCACGAAGAAGTCGTTGCTCAGTGCGCCGGGGCGGCTGGTAAAGACACCGTGCGCGGAGTTCCCGGCGTTCGCGCCGAGGACGCGCAGGCCGCCGATCAGCACGGTCATCTCCGGTGCCGTGAGCGTCAGGAGCTGCGCCTTGTCGACCAGCAACGTCTCGGCGGCGACCGCGTACTTGCCGCCCAGGTAGTTGCGGAATCCGTCGGCAAGGGGCTCGAGCGCCGCAATCGACTCGACGTCCGTCTGGTCCTGCCTGGCGTCCATGCGGCCGGGCTTGAAGGGCACTTTCACGGTGACGCCGGCCTTCTTCGCGGCCTGTTCGATGCCGGCAGAACCCGCGAGCACGATCAGGTCCGCGAGCGACACCTTCTTGCCGCCTTTCGCCTTGCTGTTGAACGCGGCCTGGATTCCCTCGAGCGCCTTCAGCACCTTGGCGAGCTGCGCCGGCTGGTTGACCTTCCAGTCCTTCATCGGCGCAAGCCGGATGCGCGCGCCGTTCGCACCGCCGCGCTTGTCGGAGCCGCGGAACGTGGAAGCCGACGCCCAGGCCGTCGACACGAGCGCAGCCACGGAAAGCTTCGAGGCGACGATCTTCTTCTTGAGTTCGGCGATCTCCTTCTCGCCGATCAGCTTGTGATTGACCGCGGGGATCGGGTCCTGCCAGATCAGCTCTTCCTTCGGCACCTCCGGCCCGAGATAACGGGCGCGCGGGCCCATGTCGCGGTGCGTCAGCTTGAACCACGCACGCGCGAAGACATCGGCGAATGCCTGCGGGTCGTCGAGGAACCTGCGCGAAATCTTCGCGAATCCCGGATCGAAGCGCAGCGTCAGGTCGGTGGTCAGCATGGTCGGCTTGTGCTTTTTCGACGGGTCGTGCGCATCCGGAATGACTGCCGGTGCGTTCTTGGCTACCCACATCCTGGCGCCGGCCGGCGACCTGGTCGGTTCCCATTCGTACTTGAACAGGTTTTCGAAGAAGTTGTTGCTCCAGAGCGCCGGGGTCTTCGTCCAGGTCACTTCGATACCGCTCGAGATCGTGTCCTTGCCGTGCCCGCTGCCGTAGTTGCTCATCCAGCCGAGGCCCTGCGCCTCGAGCGGCGCGCCCTCCGGTTCCGCACCCTTGTGCGACTCGGCCGAGGCGCCATGCGCCTTGCCGAAGGTGTGACCGCCGGCAATCAGCGCGACGGTCTCTTCGTCGTTCATCGCCATGCGTCCGAAGGTGGCGCGGATGTCCTTGGCGGCGGCCATGTAGTCGCCGCTCGCGTTCGGGCCTTCCGGATTCACGTAGATCAGGCCCATGTGGGTGGCGCCGAAGGGCTGATCCAGGTCGCGGTCGCCGCTGAAGCGCTGGTCGACGCCCAGCCAGGCGATCTCGCCGCCCCAGTTCACGTCCTCGTCCGGCTCCCACACGTCCGGCCGGCCGCCGCCGAAGCCGAAGGTCCTGAAACCCATGGACTCGAGCGCGACGTTGCCCGCGAGGATCAGGAGGTCCGCCCAGGAGATCTTGTCGCCGTACTTCTGCTTGATCGGCCACAGCAGGCGGCGCGACTTGTCGATGTTGACGTTGTCGGGCCAGCTGTTGAGCGGTGCGAAACGCTGCTGGCCGCGGCCGCCGCCGCCGCGCCCGTCGGCGATGCGGTAGGTGCCGGCGGCATGCCAGGTCATGCGGATGAACTGCGGCCCGTAGTGGCCGAAGTCCGCCGGCCACCAGTCCTGCGGGTCGGTCATCAGCTTGACCAGGTCTTTCTTGAGCGCCTTGTAGTCGAGGCTCCTGAATGCCCTGGCATAGTCGAAGTCCTCGCCCATCGGGTCGGACTTCGCGGAATGCTGGTGCAGCAGATCGAGACGCAGCTGGTTCGGCCACCAGTCGCGGTTCGTCCTGCCGACTCCCGCCGTGTGGTTGTACGGGCACTGGCCCGCGGTCTTGCTGGCCTTGTCGGCAACGTCGTTCATCGGATTCCCCTCGAGGATTCGTGGCGTGCTGGTGAGCCGGAGGATACGACCGGCGCTGTAATTTGTGCAATCGATTGTAAGTATCAATACAATAGTTCCGGTCTATGAACCTGCGGGACCTCCAGTACCTCGTCGCGCTCGCGGAAACGCGGCATTTCGGCCGCGCTGCCGAGCGCTGCCACGTCAGCCAGCCGACCCTCTCCGCCCAGCTCCGGAAGCTCGAGGATTATCTCGGCGTCGCCCTGGTCGAGCGCCGCCCGCGCAAAGTCGCCCTGACGGCCGCCGGCCTTGCCGTGACCGAGCGAGCGCGGCGCATGCTCCAGGATGCCGAGGACATCCGCGCGCACACGCGCGCGAGCCAGGATCCGCTCGCGGGGCAGCTCAAGGTGGGCCTGATCCCGACGCTCGGCCCCTATCTGCTGCCGCGGGTGATGCCGAGGATCGCGGAGGCGCTGCCGAAGCTCTCGCTGCTGCTGCACGAGTACCAGACCGCGCCGCTGGTACAGCGCGTGCTGGATGGCGAACTCGACCTCGCGATCCTGGCGCTGCCGGCGGATACCCGGGGTCTCGTGACGCGACCGTTGTTCGCCGAAGCCTTCCTGGTCGCGATGCCCGCCAGCCATCCTCTCGCCGCAAAGCGCCGCCTCAGGACTTCGGATCTCGCCGGCGAGAGGCTGCTCTTGCTCGAGGAGGGCCATTGCCTGCGCGAGCACGCGCTCGAGGCCTGCGCACGCGCCGGCACCGAGGAGCAGGATTTCCGCGCGACGAGTCTCGAGACGCTGCGACAGATGGTCGCCTCGGGCGCCGGCATCACGCTCTTGCCGCGCCTCGCCGCGGAAGGCCCGTTCGCCTCCGTGCGCG
>JBQTKF010000077.1:0-1975 GCA_052386355.1 Gammaproteobacteria bacterium | reverse complement strand
CCTGCGGGCGGTGCTTGCGCGCGGCTGGCAACTCGTCGCGCACGCTGCGGATGTCGCGGGGATCGGCGACCACGTCGTCACGCGAGTCGCCGATGCGCCGGTCATCGTGGTGCGCGGAGACGACGGCGTGCTGCGCGCCTTCCCGAACGTCTGCCGCCACCGCGCGGGCCCGCTCGCGCTCGGGAACGGCCGCGGCGCACGCATGCTGCATTGCCGCTACCACGGCTGGATCTACGGACTGGACGGGCAGCTGAAGCGCGCGCCGGAGATGCAGGGCGCGGCGGGCTTCGACGTGCGCATGATCCGCCTGCCGTCGCTCGGGATCGCAGAGTGGCTGGGGCTCGTGTTCGTGTCGCTGGCAGCCGCGCCTGTTCCGTTCCCGGAAGTGATCGCGGGAATCGCCGGGCGCATCGCGCCCGCGGACTTCGCCCCCATGCGTCACGTACACAGCCGGACCTACGGGGTCGCCTGCAACTGGAAGGTGTACGTCGACAACTACGTCGAGGGCTATCACCTGCCCCACGTGCACGCCGGCCTGACGCAGGCGCTCGACTACCGCAATTACCTCACCGAGACCGCGCGCTGGCATTCGCTGCAGCATTCGCCGGTCGCGGCGGATGGCGCCGCCTACGGCGAAGGCCGCGCTTTCTACTATTTCGTGTACCCGAACACGATGCTGAATGTGATGCCGGGCCGGCTGCAGGCGAACCGCGTGCTGCCGGCGGGCCCGAACCGCTGCCGCGTCGAATTCCACTACTATTACCTGCCCGATCCGCAGGCCGAGGCGCGGATCGCCGCCGACCTCGCGTTCACCGACCGCGTGCAGGTGGAGGACGGCGCGATCTGCGAGCAGGTGCAACTGGGGCTGGCCTCCGGGTTCTACGATCCGGGGAGGCTTTGCCCGCGGCATGAGGGCGCGGTCGCCCACTTCCACCGCCTGCTGCTCGAGGATTACGCGCGCGAATCGGGGGTCAATGCATGAAGTTCCTGCGCCTGGTGTTCGCCTTGTTGCTCGCTGCGTCTGCGGCCGCCGCCGCCGCCCAGTCCGTGGTCGTGCGCGCCGGGCGGCTGCTCGATGTCGAGCAGGGGCGCTACCTGCTGGACCAGGCCATCCGCATCGACGACGGGCGCATCGTTTCGGTCACGCCCTGGGGCGCGGGCTCGCGCGGCGGCGCGCAGCTCATCGACTGGTCCGCACATGCGGTGCTGCCCGGCCTGATCGACCTGCACACCCACCTCGTCGGCGACATCAGTTCGGCAGACGTCGCGGCGCCCCTTTCGAGCTCCGCGGCCCGCGATGCGCTCATCGGCGCGGCGCACGCACGCGCGACGCTCGCCGCCGGGTTCACGACCGTCCGCGACGTCGGCACTTACCGCGCGCACGTGGACGTCGCGCTCAGGAACGCTATCAATACCGGCCTGATCGAGGGTCCGCGCATGTTCGTGGCCGGCGCCTACATCACGATCACGAATGGCGGCGGCGAGGTCACGGGTCTTCCCGAAGGAACGGCGGTGCCCGACGAGATGCGCCGCGGCGTCGCGAATGACGCGCAAGAGGTTCGCTTCCGCGTGCGCGAACTGCTCGCGAACGGCGCCGACTTCATCAAGATCATCGCCACCGGCGCCGTGCTCGCCCCCGGCTCGACGCCCTCGGACGCGGAGTACACGGAAGAGGAGATTCACGCCGCGGTCGAGGAGGCCGCCAGCGCCGGCACCTACGTGATAGCGCATGCGCACGGCGCAGCAGGCATCAAGAATGCGGTGCGCGCCGGCGTGCGCTCAATCGAACACGGCTCGTACCTCGACGACGAGGGAATCCGGCTGATGAAGGAGCACGGCACCTGGCTCGTCGCCGACATCTACAACGGCGACTACACCGAAGAGGTCGGCCGCCGCGACGGCTGGCTGGAGGAGATCCTGCGCAAGAACCGCGAGACCACCGACATCCAGCGCGTCGGTTTCGCGAAGGCAGTCA
>JBQTKF010000076.1:0-27469 GCA_052386355.1 Gammaproteobacteria bacterium | reverse complement strand
GTCGCCGCATCGAATGCAGGCGGCTCCGGCAGCGTGATCGGCGACACCACCACGACCATGATGTGGATACGCGGCGTGGCGCCCGTCGAGGTGCTGCACGCCTACGTCGCCGCCGTTGTCGCGCTCTCCGTGTTCGGAGTGCACGCGGCGCGGCAGCAGCAGCGCTTCGCCCCGATCGTCCGGGATGCGCCGCCCGACATGCGCGTCGACTGGATGCGCGTTGCGGTCACCGGGTTCGTGCTGGCCGCTGCCGTCGCCGTGAACGTCGGCGTGAACGTGCGGTTGCCAGAGCTTGCCGCGCATTTTCCGTTCATCGGCGCCGCGGTCGCGGCGGCGCTGCTGCTGACCATGGGCATCCGCCGGCCCGACTGGAGCATGCTGCCCGGGGCGTTCAAGGGCTCGATGTTCCTGCTGTGCCTGGTCGCATCCGCCTCGCTGATGCCGGTGGAGTCGCTGCCGGAGCCTTCCTGGATGACGGCCTTCGGCCTCGGCTTCGTATCCGCGTTCTTCGACAACATCCCGCTGACGGCGCTCGCGCTGGAGCAGGGCGGCTACGACTGGGGCATGCTCGCCTACGCGGTCGGCTTCGGCGGCTCGATGCTGTGGTTCGGTTCCTCGGCCGGCGTCGCGATCTGCGGGCTGTACCCGGAGGCGCGCTCGACCGGGCGCTGGCTGCGCGAGGGCTGGCTGATCGCCGTCGCCTACGTCGCGGGATTTGCGGCGCTCCTCGTCACGCTCGGCTGGCAGCCAGATGGCTGAAGGCCAGGAGCCTCAGCCGCTGATCGCGGCGGCTGCCGGCTGCGCCAGCGGGCGCCGCGACTCCAGCCAGGTCCAGAGCGCTTCCCACTGGGCGAGTTCCGGCTGCACGCGCGCGGGACTCATGTCGTGCAGCCCGAGGCCCTGCTCGTTGGCGAAAACGTAGCTCTGGGAATCACGCAGCGTGGTGACGACCGGAATCTGCATCTGGTCGAGGAAGCGCATCAAGGTGCGGAAAATGATCGTATTCGGCTTGACGCGGTTCGCAATCACGCCGAGGCGGTTCTCGCGGCGCTTGATCTTGCCGGAGATCAGGAGGTGCCCGATGCAGCGCGAGCAGGCATGGATGTCCGCATCCGACGGCGTCACCGGGACCAGCACCGCATCCGCTTCGCGCACGTGCTCGTTGAACTGCGGCGGCGGCAGCGCGGCCGGCGTATCCACGACCACGCGGTCGGTGCCGTGCGGGACCCGCAGCTGGAAACTGCGCGTGACGGCGATCGCGCGCGCGTAGGCGACGACGCCGTGGATCGCGGGACGCGAGTGCGGGCGCTTCTCGAGCCAGCGCGAACTGGTTCCCTGCGGGTCGAAGTCCATCAGCGCGGTGTTGAAGCCGCGCGCCGCGTACATCGCGGCGATCCCGGTCGCGATCGTCGACTTGCCTGAACCGCCCTTGGGATTGAGCAGGACGACCCGCAACATGGCACCCCCGAAGCCGGCCAAACAGACTACGCCCCGGGGCCCCGCCCGGCAAGGCGGCAGGCTTCCCGCGCCGTGCACCCAGGCTGCCGCTATACTTCCCGAAACCCCAGCGTTCCCAAGGTCTTAGGTGAGCCGCCCGCAAGTCGTGATCGTCGGCGCCGGCTTCGGCGGCTTGACCGTCGCGAAGGGTCTTGGCCGGGCGCCGGTCGACGTGACGCTGATTGACCGCCAGAACCACCACCGGTTCCAGCCGCTGCTCTACCAGGTCGCGACGGCGGGCCTGTCGCCCGCGGAGATCGCCTGGCCCGTTCGCCACCTGCTGCGGAACCAGCGCAACGCGCGCGTGCTGATGGGGCAGGTCACCGCCGTGGACCCCGCGCGACGCGTGGTCATGCTGGGCGACGGCCCGGTGTCATGGGACTGGCTGGTGCTGGCGACCGGCGCGACGCACGGCTATTTCGGGCATGACGAATGGGCCCCGCATGCGCCCGGGCTCAAGGACCTCGACGATGCGACGTCGATCCGCCGGCGGCTGCTGCTGGCGTTCGAACGCGCGGAAATTGCGACGAGTCCGGAACTGACGCGCAAGCTGCTCACGATCGCGATCGTGGGCGGCGGCCCGACCGGCGTCGAACTCGCAGGCGCGATTGCGGAACTCGCGCGGCGCGCGCTCGCCGCGGATTTCCGCGCCATCGACCCGACGCGGGCGCGAATCCTGCTCATCGAGGCCGGGCCGCGGCTGCTGCCGAACTTCCCGGAGGCGCTGTCATGCTACACCGGACGCGCGCTTGCGCGGCTCGGCGTGGAAGTGCGCCTCGGGCGGCCGGTCACCGACTGTAGCGCGGAGGGCGTTGCGATCGGCGAGGAGCGGATCCCCGCGGCGACCATCCTCTGGGCTGCGGGAGTTTCCGCGTCGCCGGCCGCGCGCTGGCTCGGCATCGCCGGCGACCGCGCTGGCCGGCTGCCGGTGGAACCCGACCTGACGGCGCCGGGGCACGACCATATATATGTCATCGGCGATGCGGCAGTCGCGAAGGACGCCCGCGGCGCGCCGCTTCCCGGCATCGCGCCGGTTGCCAAGCAGCAGGGCGGCTACGTGGCGCGCTCGATCGCCGCGCACCTGGCGGGAATTTCTCCGGAACCGTTTGCCTATGCGGATCGGGGCCTGCTCGCCACGATCGGGCGCAAGTGCGCGGTGATCAGCTATCGCCGCCTGAAGCTCACCGGCTGGCCGGCGTGGTGGCTCTGGGGCGCCGCGCACATCTATTTCCTGGTCAGCCTGCGCAACCGGCTGATCGTCGTGACGCAATGGCTGTGGTCGTACTTCGCGTTCGAGCGCGGGGCGCGACTAATCACCGGCATGCGCCGCGGGTGAGCGGCGGCCTCAACCCGTGAATCGCCGCCACCAGTCGAGCAGACGCTGCGGCAGGAACTCGAATCCCGGCGGATAGCAGCCGTCCATGTATTCAATCCCCGCATCGCGCGGTACCGCGACTGCAACGGCCTGACGTTCACAGGCCGGGTCGGTGACCAGGCCGGTCTCGTAGTCGAGCCAGACTTCCTCGAGCGAATCCGGCATGGGTGCCTGCCACGAAGTTGCGCCGGCTGCCGCCATCACTTCGGCCCAGACCGGCAGCGCACCCTGCGAACCGGTGAGGCCGGTGCTCTGGTTGCCGTCGTGGCCGATCCACACCGCGACGGCGTGGCTGCCGGAGAATCCGGCAAACCAGCTGTCGCGCAGATCGGACGAAGTGCCGGTCTTGCCGGCTGTCACGAGCCCTTGCGGGAGTCTCGCTGCGCCGGCGCTGCCCGTGCCGCGGTTCATCACCTGCGTCAGCATGCGATTCAGCTGGTACACCGCGGCCGGGTCGGCGGCGAGGCGCGCCGCGGGCGGCCTGCGGCGCAGCGTCGTGCCGTCCGGCGTGATGATCGCGTGCACCGCCCAGGGCTTCCGCGCGATGCCGCCGGTCGCAAACGTTCCATAGACCTCGGCGACTTCCATGGGCGTCATCTCGACGGCGCCCAGCAGCAGGGCCGGCAACCGCGCGGGCTCGCGCCCGAGCCCCAATGCCGAGATCTTGCGCGCGACCGGATTGAGGCCGACCTCGAGGCCGAGCTGGACGGTCGCGAGATTGCGCGACTCCGCCAGCGCCCGCAGCAGCGGTACCGGGCCCTCCGTCTCGTGGTCGAAGTTCTGCGGGCGCCATTCCTGGCCGCCGGCCATGCGCACCTCGATCGGCTCGTCGTAGATGATGCTTGCCGCGTGGTAGTGCCCGGTTTCGAGGGCCGCGAGATACACCACGGGCTTGACCAGCGAACCGATTGGCCGGCGCGCATCGAGCGCGCGATTGAAGCCGGCGACGCGGGAGCTGCGGCCGCCGACGATCGCGAGCACCTCGCCGGTCGCCGGTTCAGTCACGATCACGGCGCCCTCGAGCCGCAACTCCTTCGAGCGCTGCCGGCGATCCAGTTTCTCCAGCTCGATGGCAAGCGCACGCTCCGCGATCGCCTGCATGCGCGGGTCGAGGCTCGTAAATACCGTGAGGCCCTCGCGGCCCGGCTCGTCATGCAGCTCGCGCCGCAGCTCGCGGCGCACGTAATCGAGATACGCGGGGTAGTAGCCGCCGGTCGCGCGCGGCACCACGCCGAGTGGCCGTGCTGCGGCGGCCTCCGCCTGTTCGTGCGTGACCGCGTCGAATTCCGCCAGCCGCGCCAGCACGAAGTTGCGTCGCGCGAGTGCGCGCCCGGGGTTGGTGCGCGGATTGTAGTAGGACGGGCCACGCACGATCCCGACCAGCAGCGCGACTTCGGCGAGCTCGAGTTCGTCCAGCGGCGTGCCGAAGTAGAAGCGGCTCGCGAGCCCGAAGCCATGGATCGCGCGCTCGCCGTCCTGGCCGAGGTAGATCTCGTTCACGTAGGCATTCATCAACTCGGACTTGCCGAAGCGACGTTCGAGCAACATGGCCAAGATCGCTTCGCGCGCCTTGCGGCCGTAGGAGCGGCTCTCGTCGAGGAAATAGCTCTTGACGAGCTGCTGCGTCAGCGTGCTGCCGCCCTGTTCGACGCGCCCGGCGCGCAGGTTGGCCCAGGTCGCGCGCGCGATGGCTCGCAAGTCGATGCCGGGATGCGAGTTGAAGTTGCGGTCTTCGATCACCTTGAGCGCAGCGGGCAGGAGCGGCGGTACGCCGTCCGGCGGAACGACGATGCGGTCCTCGCCGTGCACCGGGAAGAGGCTGCCGACCAGTTGTGGCTCGAGCATCACGGACCGCAACTGCCGTCCCGTGGCGTCCTGCAGCGAGATCACCGAATCGCCGTCGGCCACGACGCGTACGGACTGCGACTCGCGGACGCGGTCCGTGAAGCGGGCCCTGCGCAACACGATGTCGAGGCGCGAGCCCTGGCGACGGAAAGTGCCCGGCTGCCCGCTCCTGCCCGCGCGGTAACCGTGGCGCTTCAGTTCCTGTTCGACGACCGTCCCGGCCAGCGGGAGGCCCGGCGTCAACTCGAACGGCCGCGCATAGACCTGCGTCGGCACGTCCCATCGGCGGCCCTCGAATTGCGTCGAAATGACCCGGTCGAGCCAGGCAATGTAGAGGCTGCCGGCCGTGACCGTCACGAGCAACGTGCCGCAGACGAGCCGGCGCCGCCAGGAGAGCCGGGCGCGAAAGCGGCGGGGAATTCCGTCCGGGCTGTTCAGGGAGTCGCCTGCAAGTTCCGGCCGGGTGCCGGGTGCCAATCTACGTCATCTGACGTCGGCCGCGGGAAATCGTTTCCGCGACCCTTCTGCGCTACGATCCGCGGCTACCAGTCCCAAGGGGGTTCCATGCGCACCACCATTGCCCTTGCCGTCCTTCTGGCACTGCCGCTCCCGGCAGCGACCCAGTCCCTGCCGCCCGATGCCGTGACGATCGATGGCGACATACACCGCGTGATCATCGACAACGAGCATCTGCGCGTGTTCGACGCGCGCGCCGAGCGCGGCATGAAGAGTCCGATGCACAGTCACCCGCCCATGGTGCTGGTCAGCATCGGCAGGTCGCGGCATCGATTGACGACGCCGGACGGCAAGACCTCGCTCATCGACCTCAATCCGGGCCAGGTATTCTGGCGCGGCGAGCCGACGGCGCATTCCTGGGAATTGCTCACCGGAGAGCTGCATGCCATCGGCGTGGAGATCAAGTCGGCGCAAGGCGCCGGTACCGCGCCCGCCGAAATCGCACGGCCGGCCATCGATTCGACGATCGCGGATCCGGACGTGCATCACGTGCTGCTCGAGAACGCGCACGTTCGTGTGTTTGAGGGGCGCACGTCGCACGGCCGCGCGAGCCCGATGCATTCGCATCCGCCCTCGCTGCTCGTCAGCCAGGACTGGATCCGCCTGAAGCTGACGCTGCCGGACGGCAAGTCGGTGATCCACGACTTCCATCCCGGGCAGGTGCTGTGGCTGCCCGAAGGCGGCACGCATTCCTGGCAGGCGCTCGCGGGCAACGGCCGCGTGATCGCGATCGAAGTGAAGTCCGCGCAGGCGGCGCGCGCCGCGCAGTAAACCGATTCGTCCGCGGCGGCTACGGGCTCGGTGCGGCGAAGACCTGCGCCCAGTAGATGCCCTTGTCGCTCGCCGGTTCGTAGGCGAAAGCGACGCCCGTCTGCGTGAAGTCCGGATCCATGATGTTCGCGCAGTGGCGCGGGCTCTCGAGCCAGTCGGCCACGACCCGCTCGGGCGTCGGCTGGCCGGCCGCGATGTTCTCGCCGGTGAAGCGCCAGCGATAGCCGGCGCGGGCCACGCGCTCGCCGGGCGTGGTGCCGTCGTGGCCGGCATGGTTCAGAACATTGCGGGCGGCCATGTCCGTTGCGTGGGCGAGCGCGGCCCGCCGCAAGGCCTCCGAAGGCACGAGCGGGGGCGCTGCATCCAACTCCTTGCGCCCGCAGCGGCGAGGCCGCGAACGCGCCTGGTTCACGAGTTCCAGCACGCGCCCACCGACGGCCACCGCGTCGCGCGCCGCGGGCGCCTCGAATGGCGCGGCGAGCACGATCCAGGCGCTGCCGTCCTCAATCGTCGCGCCGAACTCGCGATAAGCGGGATCGGCGAGGTCCTTGCAGCCACGCCCGGCGAGCGCGCGGGTGATGGCCGCATCGCTGCCGCGGATTTCCAGCAACGCCGATTGCAGCGCGCGATAGCCTGCAACCTCCATCGCCTCGCGAAGCTGCTCCCCCGAGGCCACGGCCGCCGCGGCGCGGTCGAGCGCGCGCATGCGGCGCAGCGCAGACAAGGCGCCGGGCCGGCCGTCGCAGCCATTCCGGCGTGCTGCCTGGATCGCCGAGACCAGATCGGCGTCGGTCGCGGCGGCCGGCGCTGCCAGCGCGAGGGCCAGCACGACGAGCGCAGCACTTGCGCGGCGGCGCGCAAACTCCGTGCACAACGGGTGCCATAGGTACATCCGGTTAGGCTAGGTGAGGTCCGTGGATGGCCGCAACCGGCGGCCGGAACGAAATGGTGCAAACCCCGGGAGTGGGCGGCAGCGGCCGGATTCAGGGCCGGATTGGTCGGGGTGACAGGATTTGAACCTGCGACTCCTACGTCCCGAACGTAGTGCTCTACCAGGCTGAGCTACACCCCGAGGCGGTGGACCGGATCCGGTTCAGGCGTTGCGCGTCACCGCGTACCGTGCGAGCGCCGCGAGCCCGTCGCGACAGGCCGAAGCGGGAAGGTCGGCCAGCGCCTCGACGGCCCGATTCGCCTCGTTTTCGGCGAGTCGCGCAGTGTAATCAAGGCCCCCCGTGCTTTCAATGACGGCGCGGATCGGCGCCTGGTCCTCGGTGCCGCCGCGCTCGATCGCGGTCCGGATCATTGCGGCCTCGATCGCGTCGCCGTGGCGCAGGGCGTGGATCAGGGGCAGCGTCGGCTTGCCCTCGGCGAGGTCGTCGCCCACGTTCTTGCCGAGCGCGGCACTGTCGCCGCTGTAGTCGAGCGCATCGTCCACCAGCTGGAAGGCGATCCCGAGGTGCTTGCCGTAGCGCGTGAGCGCCGATTCCACACCCGCCGGCGCGCGGGCGACGATCGCGGCGACCTGCGCGCCGGCCTCGAACAAGCGCGCCGTCTTGCGGTAGATGACCTCCATGTACCGGATCTCGGTCGTGTCCGGATCGCCCGCATTCATGAGCTGCATGACTTCGCCGGCCGCGATCGTGTTGGTGGCATCCGCCATCACCCGGATCACGGCGGGAGAGTCGAGCGCCGCCATCATCTGGAACGCGCGCGAGTAGAGAAAATCGCCGACCAGCACCGAGGCCGGGTTTCCGAAGGCCTCGTTGACCGTGTCGCGGCCGCGGCGCTTGGCGGAATCGTCCACGACATCGTCGTGCAGCAGCGTCGCGGTATGGATGAACTCGATCAGTACCGCGGCCAGGACATGGGCGGAATCCCGGGCGCCCGCCGCCCGCGCGGCGAGCACGACGAGGAGCGGCCGGATGCGCTTGCCGCCGGCGCCGACGATGTACTCGCCGACCTGGTTCACCAGCGCGACGTCGCTGCCGAGCTGGCGCCGGATTTCGGCGTCAACGGCCGCGAGGTCCGCTGCGACCAGCGCGCGTATGTCCTTGAGTTGCATGAATTCCCGGACCCCTCGGCGGGGGCTTGGCATCCTAGCTGCAAACGCTCCCGCGGGGAACGGGATGGCCCCGCCGCCGGTTTGACCGGCAGGGGCCCGGTCACTACAATTGCCGGCTCTTTTTGGAGTCCAGTCAATCATGTACGCCGTCATTGCCACCGGGGGCAAGCAGTACCGGGTGAGCGAAGGCACCGTCGTGCGGGTCGAGAAACTCGACGCCGACGCGGGCGCCACCGTGGAGTTCAACCAGGTACTCCTGGTCGGCGAGGGCGCGGACGTTTCGGTCGGCGCTCCTTATGTCACGGGCGCGCGCGTGACGGCGACGGTGCAGGCGCACGGCAAGGCCGACAAGGTGGGGATCACCAAGTTCCGGCGCCGCAAGCACTACCTGCGCCAGAAGGGACACCGCCAGCCGTACACCGAGGTCAAGGTGACGGGAATCCGGGCGGCCTGAGTCGGGAGAAGCAGATGGCACACAAGAAAGCCGGCGGCAGTACCAAGAACGGGCGCGAGTCGCAATCGAAGCGTCTCGGCGTCAAGAAGTTCGGCGGCGAGCGTGTGCTCGCCGGCAACATCCTCGTGCGCCAGCGCGGCACGCCCTACCGGGCCGGCGAACACGTCGGCGTCGGCACGGATCACACGCTGTTCGCGCTGAAAACGGGCCGCGTGCAATACCGCAAGAAGGGCAGCGACGGGCGCACCTTCGTGTCGGTGCTTCCGGACTGAGCCGGGGCAGCGCAGGATCGCAGAAAGACCCCGGCCCAGCCGGGGTTTTTCGTTGGCCGCCATGAAATTTGTCGACGAAGCGGAAGTGAAGGTAGTCGCCGGCCACGGCGGCCGCGGCGCGGTCAGCTTCCGCCGCGAGAAATTCGTTCCGTTCGGCGGCCCGGACGGCGGCGACGGGGGGCTGGGCGGCAGCGTGTGGCTCTGCGCTGCGGAAGGGATCAACACGCTCGTCGACTACCGCATCAAGCGCACCTTCCGTGCCCAGAACGGACAGCCGGGCGGCGGCCAGGACTGCACCGGCCGGAGCGGCGACGACCTCTATGTCGCGATGCCCGTCGGCACGGTCGTGATCGACGAAGACACCGGCGAGACGCTCGGCGACCTCTCGAAGGCGGGACAGACGCTCCTGGTCGCCAAGGGCGGCAAGGGCGGCTGGGGCAACCAGCGCTTCAAGAGTTCGGTCAATCGCGCGCCGCGACAGACCACGCCGGGACTCCCCGGCGAAGCACGCATGCTGCATGTGGAACTGCGGCTGCTGGCGGACGTCGGGCTGCTCGGCCTGCCGAATGCGGGCAAGTCCACGCTGATCCGCGCGGTGTCGGCGGCGCGGCCCAGGGTTGCCGACTATCCGTTCACGACGCTGCACCCGCAGCTCGGCGTCGTCTCGGTCGGGCCGGCGAAGAGCTTCGTGATGGCCGACATCCCGGGCTTGATCGAGGGCGCGGCCGAGGGCGCGGGACTCGGCATCCGCTTCCTGAAGCACCTTCAGCGCACGCGGCTCCTGCTGCATCTCGTGGACACCGCGCCGCTGGACCCGGACGCCGATCCGGTCGAGGGCGCGCGCGCGATCGTGCAGGAACTCAAGAAGTTCAGCCCCGCGCTCGCGAAAAAGCCGCGCTGGCTGGTGCTCAACAAGATCGACCTGCTCGAGGGTCGCGAACGCGATCGGCGCTGCGCCGACATCGTGCGGCGCCTGCGGTTCAAGGGGAGCGTATTCCGGATTTCCGGCGCGACCGGGGAGGGGACACGGGAACTCTGTCAGGCGATCATGCGCGAATTGGAGAAGAAATAGGGACAGGTACACATTTCCGGTTGCGCCGGATAATGTGTACCTGTCCCCAACTACATGGCCTTGATCTGGCTTGCGAGGCGGCTCTTGTGACGGGAGGCCTTGTTGCGGTGGATGATGCCCTTGCGTGCCATCGCGTCGATGACCGGGACGGCATCCTTGAGCGCGGCCTGCGCATCCTGCTTGCTGCCGGCGCGGATCGCGGTGACGACCTTGCGCACCGCGCTCCTCACCTTGCTGCGATGGGCGACGTTCTGGGCCCGGCGCACGAGCGCTTCGCGGGCACGCTTTTCGGCTGACTTGGTATTGGCCATAGGGCCGCGCATTCTCCGGATGCGGGGCCGGGTTGTCAACGCGTTATAGTGCGCGGCGCATGCACCGCGGATTCCTGCGCAATACCGCCGTCGTCGGCTCCCTGACCTTCCTGTCGCGCGTGACCGGCGTCATCCGCGATCAGGTCTACCTGATCTCGTTCGGCGCAAGCCCCCTGATGGACGCCTTTCTGGTAGCCTACAAGATCCCGAATTTCCTGCGGAGGCTGACCGCCGAAGGGGCCTTCTCGCAGGCTTTCGTGCCCGTGATCTCCGAATACCGCGTCCGGCGCGAGCATGCGGAGGTTCGGGGACTGGTGGCCGGTGTCGCGGGCGTGTTCGGCACCGTGCTTTTCGTCGCTGCCTTGATCGGCGCCATCGCCGCGCCGGTGCTCGCCTTCCTGTTCGCGCCGGGGTTCCGCGAGGACGGGACGCGCTTCGACCTGACAGTCGAGATGCTGCGCTTCACGTTCCCTTACCTCTTCTTCATCTCGCTGGTCGCGCTCGGCAGCGGCGTGCTGAACAGCTACGGCCGCTTCGCGATGCCGGCCTTCAACCAGGTGCTGCTCAACGCAGTCATGATCGCGACGGCGGCCTTCGTCGCGCCGCACTTCGCCAGGCCCGGGCTGGTGCTGGCGATCGGCGTCTTCGTCGCGGGTTTCGTGCAGCTCGTCGCGCTGTTCCCGGCGCTGCACCGCCTCGGACTGCTGCCGCGGCCGCGCTTCGACCGCGCGCACGAGGGCGTGCGGCGCATCGCGCGGCTCATGCTGCCGGGCATCTTCGGCTCCTCGGTCGCACAGGTGTCGCTGCTGCTCGACACCATCATCGCCTCCTTCCTGATGGTCGGCAGCGTCACCTGGATGTACGCCGCGGACCGGCTCGTCGAGTTCCCGATGGGCGTGTTCGCGATCGCGCTCGCGACCGTGATCCTGCCGGGCCTCTCCTCGCACCACGCCGCGGAATCGCGCGAGAAGTTCAATGCGACGCTCGACTGGGCACTGCGCATGACGGTCACGATCGCGACCCCCGCCGCGGTCGCGCTCCTGATGCTCGCGGGACCGCTGATCGCGACCATCTTCGGTTACGGCAAGTTCACCGAGCGCGACGTGCTCATGTGCAGCTATGCGCTGATGGCCTACTCAATGGGATTGATCGGCTTTTCACTGGTGAAGGTGCTTGCACCGGGGTACTTTGCGCGGCAGGACACCCGAACCCCGGTCAAGGTCGGCATCATCGCGCTGTCGGTCAACATGGCCTTCAACCTGGCGGTCGTGGTGCCGGCCTGGCTCGCTGGATTTCCCCTGCCGCATGCGCTCCTCGCGCTCTCGACCGGCCTCTCGGCGCTGGTCAACGCGACACTGCTCTACCGGGGCCTGCGCCTGCGGGGTGTATACACGCCGAGTGCGTATTGGCGCCGGCTGCTGCCGCAGGTTGCATTCGGGTGTGCGGCGATGGCGGCCTTCCTGTGGTGGATCTCCGGCGACTGGTCCGCCTGGCACGCCATGGACGTGGCTGGCCGGGCCTGGCGGCTCGCGGCAGCAGTCGCGGGCGGCGCCGCCGTCTACTTCGCCGCGCTCGCGATCGCGGGCCTGCGACCGCGGCACCTGAAATCCCTATAATTCCGGCAGCGGGTTTCTCCGATCCGGCGGGCCGATGCTGATCCGACGCGGCGATGATCCCTGCCGGAACGCGGGTCGCGGGTGCGCGGTCGCGATCGGCAATTTCGACGGGCTGCACCTCGGGCACCAGGCCATTGTGAACGCCTTGCTGAAGGGCTGCCGGGAGACTGGGCTGCCCGCGGCGGTCCTGAGCTTCGAGCCGCACCCGCGCGAGTACCTGATGCCGCAGTCGGCGCCCGCGCGCCTGATGCGCCTGCGGGACAAGGCGGAGGCGCTCGGTGCGATGGGCGTCGCGGAGCTTCGCGTGCTGCGATTCGGCGCGCGGGTCGCCCGGTGGGAAGCCGCAGTATTCATCGAGCGCGTGCTGGTGCGCGCCATGGGAGCGAGAAGGGTCGTGATCGGGCAGGGTTTCAGGTTCGGGCGCGGACGCGGCGGCGACGTGGCGCTTCTGGTGCGCGAGGGCGCGGCACGCGGTTTCGGCGTGACCGAAGTGGCCCCGCTCATGGCGGGCGACCGCGCGGTGAGTTCCACGCGCGTTCGGGAAGCGCTCGCGGCGGGCCGGCTCGAAGAGGCAAAAGCACTTCTCGGGCGCGAGTACCGGATGAGCGGCCGCGTGATCCCGGGACTGAAGCTGGGCCGCGAGTTGGGATTCCCGACCGCGAACATGCGCGTGCACGGGCGCCGGCCGCCGCTCGCCGGCATCTTCGCCGTGCGCGTCTCCGGTGCGTCGCTCGTGAGCCGAGCGGGTGTCGCTTCGGTCGGTACGCGGCCGACGGTCGGCGGCAAGGAATGGCTGCTCGAGGCGCACATATTCGACTTCGACGGAGACCTGTACCGCGAACGGCTGGCCGTGGACTTCGTGGCGCGCTTGCGCGACGAGGTGGCTTACGACAGTCTCGACGAGATGACCGAACAGATGCACCGTGACGCTGCGCGCGCGCGCGATCTGCTGGCCTGCTGAGGATCGAGCGTGGACTACAAGGAAACCGTCAACCTGCCCGCAACCGACTTCCCGATGAAGGGTGATCTCGCGAGGCGCGAGCCGCAGTTGGTCGCGGACTGGCTGGCCGGGGACGTGTACGCCAAGTTGCGCGCGCGCTCCGCAGGGCGGCCGAAATTCGTGCTGCTCGACGGCCCGCCCTACGCCAACGGGGCGATCCACATCGGCCACGCCGTCAACAAGATCCTCAAGGACATCATCGTCAAGTCGCATTCGCTCGACGGCTTCGACTCGCCCTACGTGCCGGGCTGGGACTGCCACGGCCTGCCGATCGAGCAACAGGTCGAGAAGAAACATGGCCGCGTCGGCCAGAAGCTCGACGCCGACGCCTTCCGCAAAGCCTGCCGCGAGTTCGCGGCAAGCCAGGTCGAGGTCCAGCGCGCCGACTTCCAGGGCCTTGGCGTGATCGGCGACTGGAAGGACCCCTACCTGACCATGGCCCCGCGCTACGAGGCCGAGCAGCTGCGTGCCTTCGCGGCGATCGTGCGCCGCGGCCACCTGGTGCGCGGGTTCAAGCCGGTGCATTGGTGCCTGGACTGCCGCTCGTCGCTTGCAGAGGCGGAAGTCGAGTACGAGGAACGCACCTCGCCGTCGATCGACGTGCGTTACCGCATCGCAGACCCGATGGACGCCGCGCGCCGCTTCGGGCTCCGGACCGAGGCCCTTGCGGATGCCTCGGTCGCGATCTGGACCACGACACCGTGGACGCTGCCCGCGAGTCAGGCGGTCTGCCTGCACCCGCTGCTCGATTATGCACTGGCGGAGTTCGAACTCGATGGTTCCCGCGAGCGCCTGGTGGTCGCGGAAGGCCTGCTCGAGGCGGTCGCAAAGCGCATCGGCGCAAGCAGTTCGCGCGCGCTCGCGAAAGCCGCCGGCGAGAAGCTCGAAGGTCTGCGGCTCGAGCACCCGTTCTACGAGCGTGAGTTGCCCGTGATCCTCGGCGACCACGTCACGCTCGAGACGGGCACCGGCGCCGTGCACACCGCGCCGGGCCACGGCGCGGACGATTACGAGATGGGCCGCCGCTACGGGTTGCCCATCGACAACCCGGTGGGTCCGGACGGCCGGTTCGTCGCCGGCACTCCGCTGTTCGAGGGCCTGCCGGTGTTCGACGCGAACGCGAAGATCATCGAGACGCTGCAGCAGGCCGGGCGCCTGGTGCATCGCGAACCCTACCGGCACAGCTACCCGCACTGCTGGCGCCACAAGTCGCCGGTCATCTTCCGCGCGACGCCGCAATGGTTTCTCAGCATGCAGAAGCGGAACCTGCGTCGCGATGCGCTCGCGGCGATCCGCACGGTGCGCTGGATCCCGGGCTGGGGCGAGCAGCGCATCACCAGCATGATCGAGACGCGCCCCGACTGGTGCATCTCGCGCCAGCGCGCCTGGGGCGTGCCGCTCGCCATGTTCGTGCACAAGGAGACGGGCGAGCCGCACCCGCAGACCCCGGAACTGCTCGAGCGCGTCGCCGCGCTCGTGGAGCAGGGCGGGATCGAGGCCTGGTTCGCGCTCAACCCGCGCCACCTGCTGGGCGACGAGGCGCTCGTGTACGAGAAATGCGACGACGTCATGGACGTCTGGCTGGATTCCGGCGCCGTGCACCACTGCCTGCCGGCGTTGCGCCCGGATGTCATCCCGTTTCCGGTGGACGTGTACCTCGAGGGTTCCGATCAGCACCGCGGCTGGTTCCACTCGTCGCTGCTCGCGTCGGTCGCCGGCAAGGGCGCCGCGCCCTACCGCCAGGTCGTCACCCACGGCTTCACCGTGGACGAGAAGGGCCGGAAGATGTCCAAGTCGCTCGGCAACGTGGTCTCGCCGCAGAAGGTGATGCAGACACTGGGCGCCGACGTGCTGCGCCTGTGGGTCGCGGCCACCGACTACAGCGCCGAGATCGCGGTCTCCGACGAGATCCTGAAACGGATGACCGACAGCTACCGGCGCATGCGCAACACCGTGCGCTTCCTGCTCGGAAACCTCGCGGGCTTCGACCCGGCGCGCAACGCGGTGCCGCCCGAGCGCATGGTCGGCATCGACCGTTGGGTGCTCGCAACCGCCGCGCGCCTGCAACAGGAAGTGATCGAGGCCTACCGCAACTACGATTTCCATCTCGTGTACCAGAAGGTGCACGGCTTCTGTGTGGTGGAACTGGGCGCCTTCTGGCTCGACATCCTGAAGGACCGCCTCTACACGATGCCGGCGGCGAGCGCGGGACGGCGTTCCGCGCAGGCCGCGATGCATCATGTGGCGGAGGCGATGGTGCGCTGGCTCACGCCCATCCTCACGTTCACGGCCGAGGAGATCTGGCGCTACCTGCCGGGTCCCCGCGACGAGTCGGTGCTGTTCGCGACCTGGTGGAAGCTGCCGGAGGTGAAGGCCGCGGGCGACGTGGACTGGGATGCGGTGATCGCGCTCAAGACCGACGTCGCACGCGAGCTCGAACGGCTGCGTGCCGCCGGTTCGCTCGGCGCGCCGCTCGAAGCCGGGGTGGACGTCTATCTCGACGAAGCGCAGCATCGGCGCATGGCGGCGATAGGCGACGAGCTGCGCTTCGTGTTGATCACTTCGCAGGCGCGGCTCCGTCAGTCGTCCGAACGGCCCGCCGACGCGGTGCCCGCGCTTTCGGTCGCGAAGGAGGGCGCCTGGATCTCGGTCTCGGTGCTAGCGGCGAAGAAATGCGCGCGCTGCTGGCACCGGCGGGACGACGTGGGCAGCGACCCGCGCCACCCGGAAATCTGCGGCCGCTGCGTCGGCAACCTGGAAGGCCCTGGCGAAACGAGGCATCACGCATGATCGGCAAGGTGGCAATCTCCGGCACCGCGCTGCGCTGGCTCTGGGTGTCGGCGCTGATCGTGGGCGTGGACCAGCTCACCAAGTGGATCATCGAACGTCAGTTCGAGTTGTTCGAGATCCTGCGCGTCGGGCCGTACCTCGACCTCACGCGGCTGCACAACGAGGGCGCTGCCTTCTCGCTGCTCGCGCAGGCGGGCGGCTGGCAGCGCTGGTTCTTCGTGGGTCTCGCGGCCGCGATCAGCGTCCTGATCCTCGGGTGGCTGCGCACGCTGCCGGCGCGGGGCCATCCCTGGCTCAGCTTCGGCCTGGTCGCCATCCTGGGCGGCGCCGTCGCCAACGGCATCGACCGTATCCAGCATGGCTACGTGGTGGACTTCCTGCACTTCCACTGGGGCGGAGCCTACTTCCCGGCCTTCAACGCCGCCGACATCGCGATCACGACGGGCGCGATCATGGTCATCATCGATGCCATCTGGCACACGCAGCGCGTCAAGGGGCGCGACACGTGAAAGTGCTGCTCGCCAACCCGCGCGGGTTCTGCGCGGGCGTGGACCGCGCCATCGACATCGTCGAGCGGGCGCTCGAGCTCTTCGGCGCGCCGATCTACGTGCGGCACGAGGTGGTGCACAACCGCTTCGTGGTCGAGCGGCTTCGCGGCCAGGGGGCGGTGTTCGTGGACGAGCTGGACGCCGTCCCGGAGGGTGCGACCGTCATTTTCAGTGCGCATGGCGTACCTCACCGGGTCGAGCAGGAGGCCGCGCGCCGCGGGCTGGCAGTGTTCGACGCGACCTGCCCGCTGGTCACCAAGGTCCACATGGAGGTCGGCAAGTACGCGCGCGAGGGCCAGGACGTGATCCTGATCGGCCATGCCGGCCACCCCGAGGTTGAGGGCACCATGGGCCGCTTCGACAGCTCGGGCGGCGCACGCATCCACCTGGTCGAGACGGTCGAGGACGCCGCGACGATCCCGGTGCGCGACCCGGCGCGGCTCGCCGTCGTGACGCAGACGACGCTCTCGGTGGACGACACCGCGCGCGTGATGTCGAAGCTGCGCGAGCGTTTCCCCACGCTTGTAACCCCTCGCAAGGAGGACATCTGCTACGCCACGCAGAACCGGCAGGACGCGGTCAAGAAGCTCGTGGAGCAGTGCGACGTGATCGTCGTGGTGGGTTCGCGGTCGAGCTCGAATTCCAATCGGCTGCGCGAGATCGCGACGACTCGAGGCATCCCCGGCTATCTCGTGGACGGCGCCGAGGACCTGAAGCGCGAGTGGTTCGAAGGCAAGCGCGCGGCCGGCGTGACCGCAGGAGCCTCCGCGCCGGAGTCACTCGTGCAGGAAGTCGTGGCGCGGCTGCGCGAGTGGGGCGGGATGGAGGCGGTCGAGGTGGTCGGGCGGGAAGAAAACGTGGTGTTCGGGCTGCCGCAATCCCTGCGGCAGCACTCGCGTTCGCAGCCAGCCTGATTGCGAGCACGCACTCACCAGCATCGTGCGGTGCTGTCGCGGCCCTCGCGGTCCCGTGCCTCGCGCCGGCCGCTTTCGTCGATCGACAACCGGGCGCATTGCACGTCCGAGTGGCCTTCCGCCGGCGTTGCGTTCAGCCGATAGCCGCTGGCGTCCGCGGCCGCGACCGCGAGGCGGTATCGCCGCCGTGGCGTGAACGACGCCACCGGCAACCCCGGGGGATCCGCGCCGGGGCGCGCATCCAGTCGGTCGCTGTAGCGGCCATGCGCAAGATGGAATTTTTCCTGCTCGGCTGCCGCACCGAGCAGGGCGTGCACGGCCTCGACGCGCTGGCTGCGCCGGACATGGCCGCGATACGTGGTCGCCGCAAGCGACATCGTGATCGCCACAACCGCGAGCGCGATCATGAGCTCGATCAGCGTGAATCCGGCAGCGGCAGTCTTCGCCATGAGGTCCTCACCGGGTCACCGGCATGACCGGAATCGAAAGTGCGCGTTCCCGCAATGCCGAATACCCTGGCGCGGCAATCCGGACAGCCGGCGTTCCAATCCGGGAAACCAAAGCGCAGGGCGACGGGCAATCCCGCGGACATTTCCTCGTGTTCCTCTTCACCGGGTCGGCTGACTCGATCAGCCGGCAGCGCGGTCCGCACATCGCGCGCGTACAGGCGCCGCATCGCGCTGGGCGGTCCGCAGGGTGCCTCCGCCGCGTTCGGCAGGGGCTGCCAGGTCTGGAAGCGCAGCACGTGGTCGAAGGTGACCGACGGCCCCACGACGCTCTCGCCTGCGCCATGAGCCTCGAGCCGGAGGAACCAACCCGGCGCCGATAGGATGATCGGGACCTCGCCGTTCGTGGCATCGTGCAGATCGGACTCGGTGACTTCGCCGGCGGCTTCCCGATCGAAGATCACATACACGCGCTCCGCGACCGCAGCTTGCCGGCGCCCAGGCACGCCGGATCCTGCGGCGATCGCGAACACGCGGCGGCCTGCGACCATGGCGACCGAGACATCGGGCGGCGCGAGAAAGCGATGCGTGCCGTCGCCGAGCCGCGCAATGCGCCGCGCCGCCGCGAGTTCGGCCGGCGAGCCGTCATTGCGGAACTCGAATCGCCAAAGTCCGCCGCTCACATCCAGCAGGTAGGTCCTGTCGGTGCGCCCGTCGCCATCCACGTCGATCGCTCGCGGCGCCGATGCCAGCGCCTCCCCGAATCCCGCCGGCTGCAGCTCGGCATCGGCGTCGGCCGCGGCGCGCCACAGGATGCGGCCAGTGACTGCATCGATTGCGTGCAGGCCGCGGCCGGCCGCAAGAAGCGCGACCCAGTCGCCTCTGGCTTGTCCGGAATCGCCGGTCGCCAGCCGCACAATGATCGGCTCGGGCGCCGGTTCAGGCTCGTTCCCGGCCAGTAGCGCGACGGACCACAGCAGCCGCGGCTCGTCCGGAACGGAGATGTCGAGCGCGTAATGGCGATTGCCGCCGCGTCCAAGGCCGAACATGAGCCACAGGTGTTCACCGGATTCAGTGTCGATGCGACCGTCGCCATCGGGATCATGCCGGTGCACCACCAGCGGTCCGTCGATGCCGTGGCCGCGCACCGTCGTCGCCTCATCACGTGCGAGCGCAGCCAGGCGCGGCAGCAGCGCCCTGGGCAACCAGGCCCAGCGTTCCACTCCGCTGTCGAAGTCGAAGGCATGCAGCAGCCCATCCTGCGTCGCGACGAATGCGATCTTCAGGCCCTCGACGGGATAGTCCACCACGACAGGCGCATGCCGCCCTGGATCGCCGAGTGTCCGCGACGACAGCAGCCAGTCGAGCAGTTCGCCGACGGAGGTCGAATCATCTGCGGCAAGCGCTAGTGCCGTGCGGTCGAACCCGGCGTTTGCGGCAGCCAACCGGTTGCCGGCGTCGGTGATGTCGTTCGACGCGATTTCAGAATAGAGGCGGCGCGAGTCCGGGTCAGGGAGCCGGCCTGCGGCACCGCCGGCGAGCAGCATCGCATCCGGCGCGTCACTCCATTCGCTTCGGGAACCCGGCAGTGGCAGGCCGCTCGGCCCATCGATCGCGGGTTCGCCGTCCCGGTCCACGATCACGGGTGGCGCCAGCGCGGCTTCGACGGCGCGCAGTCCGTAGCGAAAGACATTGCCGGCCCATCGTTCGCGCGCAAATGGCGCGGTGAGTCCATAGACCAATGCCGGCCCATGCATGGCACCCGTCGAGGCGACGAGCCCGGCCGCGGAAAGCGTCGGGCCCGCGGGCACTGCCGCATCATGCTGAAGACCGCGTGCAACGAGGTTGAGGAACATCAGCGGATCCGGCGAGGGCGCGAGCCAGTGAACGGAAACGGATTGTCTTCCCGGGATTCCCGGAAGCAGGTCCGCGTGTGCAAGGTATCGCGCGACCGCATCCAGGCATTCGCCGCCGCAGTCGCCCGCGAATTCCGTGAAACCCGGCAAGGCCCGGGCAGCGGCAACCGCCGACTCATCGCCGCTCGCTTCGCCCGCAGTCAGGTAGGCGAGCGTCACCGCGCGGCAGGCGTGGGCGAAGGGTGATCGGTAGGCGGCAAGGCCTTGGTCGAACGCCCCGGCGTCCGCTCCGGGCGCGTTGCCGAAACGCACCGCGGAACCGGCGAGCCAGGCCGCAGACTCGGTCAGCATTTCCGCCAGCGGCGCATTCCCGACGGGCGCTTCGGCGGCGAGCGCCTCGATGGCGGATGCCGCGACCTTCGCCGGTTGCCCGGCAAGCGCAGGGAAACCGCCATCCGGGGACGCTGCGAATCGCCAGAGCGCGGACTCCAGTCCGTCGCTCGCGCGCAAGGCCGCAGCGAGGCTGCGCCGCGCGAAGCTCGCGAAGGATTCCTGGCGCGGTGCGAGACCCGCTCGCAGATAATTCAGGTAGTTTCCGCCGAAGAAGATGTAGGGATCCGCGTGGGGCGCACGGTTCCACTGGATCTCGTCGGCAGCATCAGTACTCCACGGCCTGCCGGTCAGCTCGGCGGCAAACCAGGCTCCGGCAGCGGCGCCGTGCCGCGCGCGATCGGCGCGGCATTCGATGGCGCCGCCCTCTCCCTCGCGCAACGCATCCCAGCGGCCAGTCTCCCCGGTGCGCCATTGCGCAGCGCGCGACGCGACGAAGAATCCATGCTGCGCGATGGACGTCCGCGCGGCCTCGCACTGGAGGCCGCGCTCGGCGCTCCCTTCGAATGGCAGTCCTGCCTGCAATGCGCAATCGGGCGCGGGACCCGGGCCACGGCGCCAGTAGACGCGCAGGGGATCGCAGCGAGATCCGGCGGGAGCTCCGCCGGCGTAGTCACTCCCGGGATCGTAAGGAGGCAGAGCGGGGTACTGTCGCTCTGATGTCTGCGAGTTGTCGAACAGGATCGCGAGCAGCGGCTGGATGCCGGGGGGAAGTTCGGCTCGTTGGAGCCAGGCCGCGTCGCTGTCGGCCAGCGAAAGGGCAGGGCAGGCCAGGGCGATGCCTGCCGCGAACAACATGGCCCCGGTGCGGCCCGCGATCATGGGCCGCGCCCCGGCACAACCAGATAGAAGCCCTGCTCGATCCTTGCACGTGCGCCGTGACCGGCCCGGCCGTCGGCCTCGATGAAAAAGTGTTGGGCTGCCAGGGCATCCGCATGCTCACCGATGCTGAAGCCGACGGGCAGTGCGTCCGATGCCGTGACGGCCGTGGTGCGGGCTTCAAAACTTGCCGACGCGACTTCTCCTGCCGCGTGAGGACTGCGGGGAACAGCGACGGCACCACGGGTGCGCGCTGCGAGCGCGAGGGAGTGTTCGATGCCCGCTTCTGCTGCCTCGAAAGCCTGTTGCGCCGACTGCTGGTGTCCCGCGAGCGCAAGCGCTGCGATTGCCGCAGCCGTCGCCGTCAACGTCAGCGTGCCGACGCCCCCCATGAGGATCAGCGTGATCGCCAGTGCCGCGCCGCGTTCCATGCGAATCATGTGCCGGCCACTGCATTGCGCATTCCGATCACGCGCGTGACGCGCTTGCGGCGGCTGCGCTCCGGCTGGCCTGCATGGACGAGATCGCTTTGCGCTTCGAGCGTGACGCGCAATGCGCGCAGCCTGCCGACTGCCGGCGCCTCGTCCGGCGATTTCCACTGATCCACCGCGTCGTCGGCATCGCCCGCATCGTCGAGGCCGAATTCGACCTGCAGATCGGTGATTCCGGCCACCAGCTCCTCGTCCTGGAATGCAGGGCGCGTGCCTCCGACGAGGCGCTTGCGACGCAGCGAAGGCCAGCCGGTGCGGCCGGTCGAATCCGCGCTGATGTAATAGACGCCGACTTCGAGGTCGTGCCAGCGCGTCCCTGCACCGAATTGCGCCCCGCCGTCGGCGACGAGTCGCGCGGATTGCAGGTTCGTTTCCAGTTGCAATCGCCCTGCGGACGGCGACGATGGTTCAGCCGCCGCGTGGCGGACGATCAACAGGTCGGTGCCAGGCAGCTGGCGACCGCCCGGTGAGGGCCTGCATCCGAGCGGTGCCGCTGCGCCCGCGGTCCATTCGCCGTCCGAAGCGGCGAGCGGTGCGGGATCATGTGCGAGCGAGTCGCCGCAACCGCCGGCAACGGCAAGCCCAGGCGCCTCGGGGGCACCCAACGGCATTGCACCTTCGACCGCAGTTCCTGGCGGCGCCAGGCCAAGGTAACCGGCAAGCTGAATTTCACCGACGAGCAATGCGAAGGCATCGTCCAGCGCTTCCTCCAGCCGCGCAATCGATTCACCGCTGCGATGCGCGGCGCGTCCGCGCGCCACGAAGCCAAGCGCCGAGGCGGTGACGATGAGCATGAGCAGCATCGCGACCAGGACTTCCACGAGCGTGAGCCCTGTCATGCGGCTCATGTCGTCACCGCGAACGTCAGTCGCTGATCGCCGAGCCCCGCCACCGGCCACTCGATCGTGATGCGGTACAGGGTGGGCGCGGCACCATCGGCGTCCACGTGCGCGACAGCGCCTTCCGGGAGCGAAGCGCGAGCCATGGCTGACCACGCGGCAATGACGGGTGCGTCCGGTGGCAGGGGACGACCGTCCGGCTGGCGCATCGCACGCAGTTCCTCCGCCAGCGAGGCGGCGAGCCGGATGGCGGCGCGCCGTGCGGCCGACTCGCGTTCGTGCTGCACGTCCTGGAGCAGCAGCGCAGTTGCTCCCGCGATGCCTGCAAGCATCAATCCGAGCGCGACCAGCGTCTCGATCGCCGTGAAACCGCGATCCTTGCCGCGGGTCAGCATGAGGTGCCGCTGCCCGGCAGTGGGTGGGCGATTCGCGGCCGGCCGCTGCGGCTGACGATCACGTCGCGGGCGGCTGCTGAGCCGCGGCGATCGCAGACCGTCAGGGTGGCGGGACTCGCGAAACCGGTACCACCTTCGAATCGGATGATGGGGCGATTCGAGCGCAGACGCGGCGCACCGGTCACCGCGCCGGCTGACAGGGCGCGGCGCAGGCTGCCGTCGTTGTTTGCGACGAGAAATCCGTCCGACCAGTCGGCGAGTCCGGAGCAATGCAGGCCCTCCGGGCTGCCGCAGAGCTGCACGGGTTCGCCACGCACCGCAGCGAACTGCCGCGCGAGATGAATTGCATGCAACGCGCTGATGACCACCGCATCACGGCGGTTGTCCTGAACCCAGGCGGAAAATGTCGGCACGGCGAGCGTAGCCAGCGTTGCGGCGAGTCCCAGGACGAGCAGGACTTCGACGAGCGTGTGCCCGGCCGCTGAATCGATCTTGCAGTGCATGCGGCGAGACTAGCGCGCATGGCAGCGGCTTCCCCGTTGCATTTCCGGCGCGTTTGAGCGGAATTCCCGGCGGGCGTATATTCGCCGCCCATGGACCACGCCAACCCCGCCCGTGCCGACCGCAGGCGTATCCCGGCGATCCTCGCAGAGCACGGCATCCAGCCGACGCGCCAGCGCCTGCGGGTGGCGGAACTCCTGTTCGCGCGCGCGCAGCACCTGACGGCGGAGCAGGTGATCCAGGCGCTGGGCCGCGACGGCACCCGCGTCTCCAAGGCGACGATCTACAACACCCTCAATCTGTTCACCGAGAAAGGCCTGTTGAGGGTGCTTGCCGTGGATCGCGAGTGCGGCCAATTCGACTCGAATACGGCGCACCACCACCATTTCCACGTGGAGGGCAGCGGCGAATTGATCGACGTGCCGCCCGGCCTGGTCGAATTCTCGCGTCTGCCGCCGCTGCCGCCGGGCACCGAGCAGGTCGCGGTCGAGGTCGTGATCCGGGTGCGCCGCCCGGCCTGATGGCGTTGCCGCAGCAGCGGGCCTTGCCTATACTTCGCGCCCCTCGCCGGTGTAGCTCAGTTGGTAGAGCAGTCGCTTCGTAAGCGAGAGGTCGGGGGTTCAAGTCCCTCCACCGGCACCACGATCACGCCCCCGGCGTGAGCGAGTCCCGCTCCTACCGGCCCGAGATCGATGGCCTGCGCGCCATCGCGGTCACCTCGGTCATCCTGTTCCATGGCCAGCTCGCGCCGCTGCCCGGAGGCTTCGCGGGCGTGGACGTCTTCTTCGTCATTTCCGGTTTCCTGATCGCCGGAATCCTGCTGAACGAGCTGGAAACCGGACGCTTCTCGATCCTGCGCTTCTACGAGCGCCGCGTCCGCCGCATCATCCCGGCGCTCGTCGTGGTGCTCGCCGGCACCAGCGCCCTCATGTGGGCGCTCGCCGATCCGACCCAGCTGCTCGCCTATGCAAAAAGCCTGGCGGCCGTGCTGCTGATGCTGTCGAACTTCTTCTTTGGAGCCAATTCCGGCTACTTCGCCCCGGCGCTGGCCGAAGCCCCGCTGTTCCATACCTGGAGTCTGGCGGTGGAGGAACAGTTCTATCTCGCATTCCCGGCGGCGCTCGCGCTCATCTGGCGCCGGCGCCCGGAGCGCCTGCTGACGATCCTTGCGGCGGTCGCGCTGCTGTCGCTCGCGCTCGCTGAGATCGGCTGGCGCCTCAAGCCCGACCTCGGCTACTTCCTGCCGCTGACGCGCGCCTGGGAACTCATGGTCGGCGCGATGGCGGCCGAGGCCGTCCGCCGGTGGCGGCCGGGCGGGCATGCAGGGCTCGCCGCACTCGGCCTGACGCTCATCGTGCTGGCCTTTCTGTTCCAGTCCGAGACCACGCCCTATCCGGCCTGGCCGGCGCTGCTGCCGGTCGTCGGTTCGGCGCTGGTGCTGGTGTTTGCGCGTGCAGATCGCGGGCCGGGCCGCTGGCTGGCCACGCGCCCGTTCGTGGCGATCGGTCTCGTTTCGTATTCCGCCTATCTCTGGCACCAGCCGTTGTTTGCGCTCGCCCGCATCGTCGCGGCGGATTCACCTTCGTGGAGCCAGCGAGCGGGGCTCGCGGCGCTCACTTTCGCGCTCGCGGCCGTGACCTGGGTGCTGGTCGAGCAGCCTTTCCGTCGCAAGGAGAATCGCTGGTTGCCAGGCGCGAAAGGGCTCGTCACCGCTGCCGCCGCGGCGACGGCAGCGCTCGCCTGCGTCGCCGCTCTCGGCTGGACGACCGCCGGCAACGACGCCGCCTGGCGCGGCCGGCATCCAGAACAGGCGGCAATGCTGGACCTGGTGGCAGCCGCGGCCCGCGGCCGCGGATTGCCGCCCGACTACGGTCGATGCCGCTTCAACCTGACGCAGATCGATCAGGACGCGCGCAGCCGCATCGAGGCCTGCGCGGCGATGCACGGGGGCGCGGCGGTCGTGATGGGAGACAGTCACGCGATCGACCTGTTCAATGCCCTGGCAATGGCGAGCCCGGCGCCGTTTCTGCTGGGCATCACCGGCGCCGGCTGCCAGCCCGCGGCTCCCGATGCGGCATGCGCGCTCGATGGGTTTGCCGCGCTCGCGGCCGATAGCCCGCAACTGTTCCGCGACGTGCTGTTTGCGCAGTCCGGCACCCCATTGCTCGACGGCCCCAACCGCCGGCCGGCATCGCGCCAGGTCTTCCGGCGGCTGCGCGCCGGCGAACCGGTGCCGCGACTGGCCGCCAACGCGCGAAAGCTGGCCGCGCTGGTCGCCTTTCTGGACGGCCTCGCCGGCCACGTGCCGGTGACGGTGCTGGCGCCGCGCATCGAGCCGCACGTCCCGCCCAATCTCGTGCTGCGCGTCGGTTGCGGCGGCTCATACGCGCTGCGCCCCGGACTCGAGGCCACATTCCGGAATCTCGACACGGTGCTCGCCGCGCGCCTGGGAGGGACGCGGGTCCGCTACCTTGTGCTTGCCGCCCACGATTTCGACATGACGCAGGATTTCATGACCTGCGAGACGCTCTACTGGTCGGACGGCGATCACTGGAGCCCGAGCGGAGAGGCCCGCTTCGGCGCGCGCCTGCTACCGTTGCTGCCGGAGGCATTCCGGCCGCGCTGAAGGTCCGCCACCCGTTTCTTGCCATTCCCGCCCCATGCCGCTTTAATGCCCGCTGGCGGCGGCCCAGACCCTGCCGACATAAGTCCAACATCCGATAACGAAATCCGCTAAGGGGACCTGAAATGCGTGGAACGATCATCATGTGGAGTGGTGAGAAGGGAGTCGCGACCGCCGGGGGGCAGCGCTACGACTTCGACATCAATACCTGGCAGGGCGCGGTGGCTCCGGCCGCCAACATGACCGTGGATATCACGGCGGATGGCGGCAAGCTGACCGCGGTCAAGCCGGTGGACGATGCCGCAATCGCGAAGGAAAAGCTGGCCGCCATGACCGGCAAGGGCGGCGAGATGGCGAAGGCCGTGTACGCGAATGTCGGCATGGACGTCGCGATCGCCTATGGCGTGTTCCTCGTCGTCGGCCTGCTCTTCAGCATGGTCGCGAGCGGCGGAATCGTGGACATCAACATCTCGCTCGCCGACCTGCTGACGCGCAACGACCTGGCGATGCTCACGGGCAGCAACGGCAAGGGCATCTTCCTGCTGTTCCTGGCGACCGCCACGATCGTGGTGCCGTACTTCTGGAAGCACAGGTTCGCGCCGCTTGCGTTCGCGGTGCCGCTGCTGTTCACCCTCTATGGCTTCTGGCCGATGTGGGAGAAGTACCGCGAGGCGAAGAAGCTGGAAGAGCAGATGGGCGAGGAAATGCGCCAGCTCGCCGAGGCTTTTGGCCAGATGGCGCAGCAGATGGGCGCGAGCGATGGCGGCGGCGGCATGGGCAGCCTCGGCATCGGCGCGTACATCATCTTCGCGACCGTGCTGTACCTCGCTTACAAGGGCGTGACGCGGTTCCTGGGCCGCTCCTGAGAGCGCAGCGGCCTCATCGCGGTCCCGTTGCCGAGAGCGTTGACACTGATCGCGGCCGTCGCCATCGCGACGGCCGCGATTTTCGTCTGGATGCGGACGGATGGATTGCCGCGGCCGGAACCGGCCGTCACGCCTGCGGCGGAACCGGCTCCCGGCATTCCGGCAGGGCCGCAGCCAGCAACGCCTGGCGCAGCGGCCCTTTCCGAGGATTCGGTCGTGGTGCGCTTCGAGGACGGGACGGAAATCCCGGTTCGCGTCGGCCTGGTCTGGCCGCCGCCGTCGCCGGCCGGCGAACACCTGCCGGCGCGCGAGCGCTACGCGATCCTGCGCCCGCTCGCGGAAGCCGGCGATGCCGTTGTGGCGCGGTACCTGTACGACCTGCTGGATGAATGCCGCAAGGCGGCTGAGTCGAGCGCAACGACGAAGTTGCATTGCGACGGCATCAAGCCGGAACAGCTGGTCGAATCGCACGACTGGCTGCGGCGTGCGGCCAAGGGCGGTGATTACGTTGCCGGGTGGAAATGGGCCAACACACTGGGCGACACGCAGGAGGGATTCGAGGCCTGGGAAGCCCGCTGGCGTGAGGGCGACCCGTTCGCGCTGAAGGCGCTCGAGCGGCTTTACGACCTCGGCGTGCCGGCATCCACCGGGGGCGCGCCGGACCACGTGCGCGCGCATGCCTACCGGCTCGTGGACCTTCACCTGAACGAAGCCATCCTGGCGAATTTCAAGGGACTCGGCAGGCAGCGGTCTCTGCTGGCAGAGTCGGTGCGTACTGCCGGCGGGCGCCTGAACCCACAGCAGCATGCCGAGGCGCAGAAGCTCGCGAAGGAAATCCTCGCCGGCAACCCCAACTGCTGCCGCGGCACATGGTAGTCAGCCGAAGCGGAAATCCTTGAACTGCTGGCGCAGTTCGAGCTTCGAAATCTTTCCGGTGGCCGTCAGCGGGATCTTCTCGACGAAGGCGACGTCATCCGGAATCCACCATTTCGCGACGCGCCCGTCTAGCCAGGCCAGCAGTTCCTGCTTGGTCGGCGGCTCGCCAGGCCGAGGCACGACGATCAGGAGAGGCCGCTCGTCCCATTTCGGGTGCGGCACGCCGATGACCGCAGCCTGCTGCACCTTCGGGTGGCCCGCGGCGACGCACTCGAGGTCGATCGAGCTGATCCACTCGCCGCCGGACTTGATGACATCTTTCGC
>JBQTKF010000075.1:0-16459 GCA_052386355.1 Gammaproteobacteria bacterium | reverse complement strand
GACGCCGCGTTCTGCAGCGCCAGGCGCGTGACCTTGGTCGGGTCCAGGATGCCCATGTCGATCAGGTCGCCGTACTGGCCGGTCGCGGCGTTGTAGCCGAAGCTGCCCTTGCCCTCGCGCACCTTGGACAGCACGACCGAGCCGTCCTCGCCGGCATTCTCGACGATCTGGCGCAGCGGCTCCTCGAGCGTGCGGGACAGGATGCGGACGCCGACGTTCTGGTCCTCGTTCGCGCCCGTCAGCTTCTCGAGCGCCTTCTGCGCGCGCACGAGCGCGACACCGCCGCCCGCGACCACGCCTTCCTCGACCGCGGCGCGCGTCGCGTGCAGCGCATCCTCGAGGCGGGCCTTCTTCTCCTTCATCTCGATCTCGGTGGCTGCACCGACCTTGATCAGCGCGACGCCGCCGGAGAGCTTCGCGACGCGCTCCTGCAGCTTCTCCTTGTCGTAGTCGGAGGTCGCCTCGTCGATCTGGCGGCGGATCTGCTCGATCCGGCCCTTGATTTCGGAGGACTTCCCGGCGCCGTCGATGATCGTCGTGTTCTCCTTCTCGGCGACGATCTTCTTGGCCTTGCCGAGGTCATTCAGCGTCGCTTTCTCGAGCGACAGGCCGACTTCCTCGGCGATCACGGTGCCGCCCGTCAGGATCGCGATGTCCTTCAGCATCTCCTTGCGGCGGTCGCCGAAACCCGGGGCCTTGACCGCGCAGACCTTGACGATGCCGCGGATCGTGTTCACGACGAGCGTCGCGAGCGCCTCGCCCTCGACGTCTTCGGCCACGACCAGGAGCGGCTTGCCAGCCTTGGCGATTCCCTCGAGCAGCGGGAGCATCTCGCGGATGTTCGAGATCTTCTTGTCGTACAGAAGGATGTACGGGCTCTCGAGCTCGCTGGTCTGGTTCTGGCCGTTGTTGATGAAGTACGGCGACAGGTAGCCGCGATCGAACTGCATGCCCTCGACCACCTCGAGCTCGTTCTCGAGGCCGGAGCCTTCCTCGACCGTGATCACGCCTTCCTTGCCGACTTTTTCCATCGCGTCGGCGATCTTCTTGCCGATCTCTTCGTCGCTGTTCGCAGAGATGGTGCCGACCTGGGCGATCGCCTTCGAGTCCTTGCAGGGCTTGGAGAGCTTCTTGAGCTCCTCGACCGCCGCATTGACCGCGAGGTCCACGCCGCGCTTGACGTCCATCGGGTTGATGCCCGAGGCGACGGCCTTCATGCCCTCGCGGATGATCGCCTGCGCGAGCACGGTGGCTGTCGTGGTGCCGTCACCGGCCTCGTCCGAGGTCGAGGACGCGACTTCCTTCACCATCTGCGCGCCCATGTTCTCGAACTTGTCCTTGAGCTCGATCTCCTTCGCGACCGAGACGCCGTCCTTGGTGACCGTCGGGGCGCCGAAGCTCTTCTCGAGCACCGCATTGCGGCCCTTGGGGCCCAGCGTCGCCTTCACGGCGTTCGCGAGCAGGTTGACGCCGCGCACCAGGCGGGTGCGTGCATCGTCCGAAAATCTGACTTCCTTGGCTGCCATGATTGATTTTCCTCGGGATTACTTTTCGATGACGGCCATGACGTCTTCCTCGCGCATCACGAGGAGCTCGTCGCCGTCGACCTTGACTTCGGTTCCGGAATACTTGCCGAACAGGATCTTGTCGCCGACCTTGAGGTCGAGCGGACGGACGTTGCCGTTTTCCAGGATCTTGCCTTTGCCGACGGCCATGATCTTGCCGCGGATCGGCTTCTCGGCCGCGGTGTCGGGAATCACGATGCCACCGGGCGACTTGCGCTCTTCATCCTCGCGCTTGACGATCACGCGATCGTGAAGGGGACGGATCTTCATGGGTCATCTCTCCTGTCTGGAACTCTGGTTCGCATTGGAATGGGCCCGAGGCAATCGTTCCGTGCCGTTAGCACTCACCCCGGTCGGCTGCTAATGATAGGGATCGGAATCGCGAATTCAAGCGGTTATGCACCGCCGGCCCGAGAACCTTGTAACCTTATGATTCTAGAGGTGTTCTGGGACTGGCCGCGGCGGTTGTAGACGGCCCAGTTCGCGAATTCGGGCAGCGGCCCGAGACAAGCGGCGTCCCGGCGGCTAACCTCTCGGCCCCATTCGCGCATTTGCCGCCAGAGGATTGCCCCGCATGACGAGCTTCCGGACCCTGCTCTCGGTGCTGTGCCTTGCTCTTTCCAGCGCAGCCGGCGCCCAGGGCCTGCTCGGTCCGACCAGCAACCAGGAACAGTTCCTGCCGGTCGACGAAGCCTTCATCTTCACCGCGGGCGCCGACGGCGGCGCGCAACTCGCCCTCGACTGGCAGGTGGCGCCCGGTTATTACCTCTACCGCCACCGCTTCTCCGCGAAGACGGAGACGGCGGGCTTCGGGCTCGGCGCGATCGCGATGCCCGCGGGCAAGAAGAAGACTGATGAGTTCTTCGGCGACGTGGAGGTCTACTACGACGCGCTGTCGGCGACCGTGCCGGTTACGCGCCCGGAAGGCGAGTCCCGCTTTGACGTCACGGTGAGCTACCAGGGCTGCGCCGATGCGGGCCTCTGCTATCCGCCCGTCGCCAAAACGGTTTCGATCGAGCTGCCGCCGCCCGGCACGCCGCCGCGTTCTGAAGCCCCGGTGATGGTTTCCGAACAGGACTCGCTCGCAAACCTGCTCGCGACCGGCAGCATTCTCGCGGTCTTCGCGGCCTTCTGGGTCGCCGGCCTGTTCCTTTCCTACACACCCTGCGTACTGCCGATGGTGCCGATCCTGTCGGGAATCATCGCGGGGCAAGGTGCCGCCGCGACGCCCGCACGCTCGTTCCTGCTTTCGCTCGCCTATGTACTCGGGATGGCGTTCACCTACGCGATCGCCGGCGCTGCCTTCGCCGCCGCGGGCCAGCAGGCCCAGGCCTTCTTTCAGCAGCCGTGGATCATCATCGCCTTCGCCGCGCTCTTCGTCGTGCTCGCGCTCGCGATGTTCGGCCTGTTCGATCTCAGGATTCCGGCCGCGCTGGAAACGCGGATCGCCGCCATTTCGGGCCGCCAGAAAGCCGGCAGCCTGGTCGGCACGACGATCATGGGTGCGCTCTCCGCGCTCGTCGTGACGGCCTGCGTCGCACCGGCGCTCGTTGGCGCGCTCGCCTTCATCGGACAGACCGGCGACGTGCTGCGCGGGGCGCTCGCGCTCTTCAGCATGGCGCTCGGCATGGGTACTCCGCTCCTGCTGGTGGGCGTCGCGGGCGGGCGCTTCCTGCCCCACGCGGGACCGTGGATGACGGCGATCAAGACGCTGTTCGGCGTGCTGTTCCTTGCGGTCGCGGTGTGGATGCTCGAGCGCATCCTGCCGGGCCCGCTCTCGCTCGCGCTCTGGGCGCTGCTGGTGATCGTCGGCGGCTACTACTTCGGCGGCTTCGGGCGCGGCGCGCCCGGCGATGCCGCCTGGCGCCTGATCGCCCGCGGCACCGGCCTGGCCGCCATGGTCTGGGGATTCATCATGCTGGTGGGCGCCGCCGCCGGCGGCCACGACCCATTTCAGCCCTTGAGCGGCGCGGCCCTGCCCGGATTCGGCGGCAGACAGACGGCGAGCGCCGAACCCCTGCCCTTCGTGAAGGTCGCAAGTGTCGGGGAACTCGACCGCGAGCTCGCTGCTGCGCAGGACGCCGGCAAGCCCGCGATGCTCGATTTCTATGCGGACTGGTGCGTGTCCTGCAAGGAAATGGAGAAATACACGTTTTCGGTGGCCGACGTGCAGCAGGACCTCGCGGACTACGTCCTGCTGAAGGCCGATGTCACCGCCAACAACGAGGCCGACCAGGCGTTGCTGCGACGCTTCGGCGTCTATGGGCCGCCGACCACGGCCTTCTTCGGCCCGCACGGCCGCGAATGCCGCGCCTTCCGGCTGGTGGGCTTCGTGTCGGCCGACGATTTCCGGGCGCATCTCGCCCGTTTCGCGAAGGAATGCTGAGGAATCACGGGCGCGCGCGGCTCGCCATCGTCGCAGCCGTCGCGCTGGCCGCCGGTCTTGCGGCCTTTCTCGCGAGCCGCGAGTTCGCCGGCCCCGAACGCATCGCAGAGCCGGAGGCGCCGAAGCCGGCGGTCATCCCGGAACTGCGCCCGGACGTCACCCTGGCCGACCGCGAAGGCAGGCTGAGGTCGTTGTCGGAATGGGATGGCAAGCCGGTCGTGATCAATTTCTGGGCCACCTGGTGCGCGCCTTGCCGGCGCGAGATCCCGATGCTGAACGCGCTCGCCAGGGACCTCGCTGCCGAGGGCATCCAGGTCATCGGCATTGCCATCGATTTCCGCGACGAAGTCCTGCGTTACCTCGAATCGACGCCCATCGACTACACGGTGCTGATCGGCGAGCAGGACGGCATGGCCGCCGCACGCGCCTTCGGCATGGTGTCCATCGGCCTGCCCTTCACGGCCTTCACCGACAGCCAGGCCCGGATCGCCGCCATCCACGTCGGCGAGTTGCATCGGCGGGAGGCCGAGGTCATCCTGTCCGCGGTACGGGCCGTCGATGCCGGCCAGATCACCCTGTCCGAGGCCAGAACGCGCATCCAGGATGGATTGGCGTCAAATCAAAGCCGTTAGGCGCAATATCGACCCCTAATCTGGACAAATCGGGCCCGGTCCGGTGGAATGTGCCACCCCCTTTGGCGGGGATACGGGGGATACGAGGCGCATGCGCCGGATTCTGCTCATCAACGGGCCGAACCTGAACCTGCTCGGCCAACGCGAGCCCGAGCACTACGGCAGCGATACCCTGGCTGCCATCGAAGGGCGGCTCGGCCGGCAGGCCGCCGCCCGCGGAGCGCGGTTCGAGGCCTACCAGAGCAATGCCGAACATGAGCTGGTCGACCGGGTGCAGGCGCTCGCCCGCGACCGCGTGGACTTCATCATCCTGAATCCCGGCGCGCTGACTCACACCAGCATCGCGCTGCGGGATGCGCTGCTCGCGGTCGCCGTGCCCTTCATCGAAGTTCACCTGTCCAACGTGCATGCGCGGGAGGCGTTCCGCAGGCACTCGTACTTTTCCGACATCGCGGCGGGCTGCATTACCGGCCTCGGGGCCCAGGGCTACGAGCTGGCGCTCGCAGCCGCGCTCGACCGCCTCGAACGGCCTTCCGGGGGAAATTGATGGACATCCGCAAGATCAAGAAGCTGATCGAGCTGCTGGAGGAATCCGGGCTCGCCGAACTCGAGATTTCCGAGGGCGAGGAATCGGTCCGCATCGCCCGCCACGTGCAGGGCGCGCCGGCAGCACCACAGGCGCTGCAGATCTCGATGCCGGCGGCCGTCCCGGCGCCGGCGGCATTGGTTGCGCCCGCGGCCACGCCGGCCGCCGCGTCCGCCGCCGCCGCGCGCGACGAGAACCTCGTCACCGCCCCCATGGTTGGCACCTTCTACGCATCGCCCGCACCGGGCGCCAAGCCGTTCATCGAGGTCGGGCAGGAGGTCCGCGTCGGCCAGGTGCTCTGCATCATCGAGGCGATGAAGATGATGAACCAGATCGAGAGCGAGCGTGCCGGCAAGGTCATGGCAATGCTCGCCAAGAACGGCGAGCCCGTGGAGTTCGGCCAGCCGTTGTTCGTCATCGAGTGATGCTCGACAAGGTCGTCATCGCGAACCGGGGCGAGATCGCGCTCCGCATCCTGCGCGCCTGCCGCGAACTCGGCATCAAGACCGTCGCGGTCCATTCCACCGCGGACCAGAACCTCAAGCACGTGCTGCTCGCGGACGAGACCGTCTGTATCGGGCCGCCGCCGTCCAGGGACAGCTACCTCAACATGCCGGCCATCATCAGCGCGGCCGAGGTCACCGACTCGGTCGGCATCCACCCGGGCTACGGCTTCCTGTCCGAGAACGCCGACTTCGCCGAGCGCGTCGAGAACAGCGGCTTCGTGTTCATCGGACCGAAGAGCGAGACCATCCGCATGATGGGAGACAAGGTCTCCGCGATCCGCGTGATGAAGGAGCATGGCGTGCCCTGCGTGCCGGGCTCCGACGGCCCGCTGCCGGCCGACACCGACGAATGCTTCCGGCTTGCGCGCCACATCGGCTACCCGGTCATCATCAAGGCCTCGGGCGGCGGCGGCGGCCGCGGCATGCGCGTCGTCCACAGCGACGCGACGCTCGTGAATGCGATCAACGTGGCCAAGGCCGAGGCGCAGGCGGCCTTCGGCAACGACATGGTCTACATGGAGAAATTCCTCGAGAAGCCGCGCCACATCGAGTTCCAGGTGATCGGCGATCATTACGGCAACGTGGTCTCGCTCGGGGAGCGCGATTGCTCGCTTCAGCGCCGCCGGCAAAAGATCATCGAGGAGTCGCCCGCCCCCGGCATCACGCCGAAGCAGCGGGAGGAGATGACCGAGAAGCTCACCACCGCCTGCGCCGCAGTCGGCTATCGAAGCGCGGGCACGCTCGAGTTCCTGTACGAGGACGGCAAATTCTATTTCATCGAGATGAACACGCGCGTGCAGGTCGAGCACCCGGTCACCGAGCTCGTCACCGGCGTGGACATCGTAAAGCTGCAGCTGCGCGTCGCGGCGGGCGAGCCGCTGCCATTCAGGCAGCAGGACATCGTGCTGCGCGGCTGTGCCATGGAGTGCCGCATCAATGCGGAGGACCCGAAGACCTTTGCGCCGTCGCCGGGGCCGGTGCGGCTGTGGCACGCTCCGGGCGGCCCGGGCATCCGCGTCGACAGCCACCTGTACTCGGGCTACAACGTGCCGCCGTTCTACGACTCGCTGATCGCCAAGCTGATCGCCTGGGGCGACAACCGCGACACCGCGCTCGCACGCATGAAGAACGCGCTCTCCGAAATGGTGGTCGAGGGCATCAAGACCAACGCGCCCCTGCACCTCGAGATCTTCGGCCATTCCGCCTTCCGCCAGGGCGGGCTCGACATCCACTATCTCGAGCGCCGGCTCGGCCTCAAGTAGGCGCGTGCCATTCCACCAGCTCGTGGTCGAACTCGGGCGCGCGGACCCGGGCCCTGCTGAACAGGCCTGTCTGGCGACGGGCGCGATGGCCGTCAGCCTCGCGGATGCCGGCGACCACGCATTGCTGGAGCCGGCGCCGGGCGAGGTGGCCTTGTGGCCCGAGATCCGGCTGCTCGCGCTCTACCCGGAATCCGCCGACCCGCGCCTGCTCGCCGCGACGCTGACGGCCGTTCTCGGCCTCGGCCCGGATGCCATCCGCGTCGAACAGGTGGCGGACCGCGCCTGGGAGCGCGAGTGGCTGAAGGACTTCCGTCCGATGCGCTTCGGCCGGCGGCTGTGGGTCTGTCCCGGCGGACAGCGTGCGCCGGCGGACGATGCGGTCGTGCTCGAACTCGATCCCGGGCTCGCGTTCGGCGCCGGCACGCACGCGACCACGGCGCTGTGCCTCGAATGGCTGGATGCGGAGCCGCCAGCGGACCGTTCCGTTCTCGACTACGGTTGCGGCTCGGGCATCCTTGCGCTGGCCGCCCTCAAGCTCGGCGCAGCGGCCGCGACGGCCTTCGACATCGATGCGCAGGCGCTGGTCGCGACGCGCGAGAATGCGCGCCGCAATGCACTCGAGGGCCGCCTGTGCGTCGCCGCGACGCCGGCCGGGATCGGCGGCCCGTTCGATGCCGTGCTCGCGAACATCCTCGCGGGACCGCTCTGTGCGCTCGCACCGGAACTCGCCGCGCGAACCGCCGCCGGCGGCGCGCTCGCGCTCGCGGGGCTCCTGGATGCACAGGCGCCGGAAGTGGCGCGCGCCTATGCGCCGTGGTTTGATATCGCAACCGCGGCGCGGCGCGACGGCTGGACGCTGCTCGCAGGCCGTCGGCGCGGGGAGTAGCCGTGTACACGCAATGTCCTGACTGTGCGACGATCTTTCGCCTCTCCGCGGAGGTACTGCGCGCGGCGCAGGGCGAAGTGCGTTGCGGCGTCTGCGCGACGAGCTTCAATGCGATCGAGAACCTGAGCGAGCAGCCGCTCAAGCCGGCGCCCGATGACGCGGCGTCGCCGCCGCCGGATGATTCCATGACGGTCGAGGAGCTGCCGGGCGGCGAGGACATCGAATTGTCCTCGGCCAACGAGGATGCCGCCGCTCCGGCAGCGGAACTCGATCCCGCCGCGGTAGCCGCCACCCTTTCGGAGCGCGAGGACACGGCACGCACCGACGAGTATCCGATCCTGGTACTGGACGAGCGCGACGAGCCGGAAGAAGTCGTGCTCGAATCGGCGCCACGCATCCTCACCCCGGAAGAAATGCGGGGACCGATGGCGCAGGACGCGGCCGCACGCACCGCGCTCGCGCCCGACTTCGGCATCGAGGAACCGGCCGCCGCGCGCCTGCGCTGGCCCTGGATCGCTGCCGCTGCGGTACTGCTGCTGACGCTCGCGGCGCAGTGGGTGCACGGCACGCGCGAATCGCTGGTGCGCCGGCCCGGCATCGGACCGCTGCTGGCGCAGGCCTACGAACTGTTCGGACGGCCCCTCACCTCGCCCACCGACCTCACGGCCTTCGAATTGCGCCAGTGGGGCGCCGCCAACGACCCCGGCCAGCAGGGGCGGCTGCTGTTGCGCGCGAGCATCGTCAACCGGGCCGATTTCGCGCAGCCATACCCGCTCCTGCGCCTCGCGCTGCAGGACCGCTTCGGCACCACGCTGTTCACGCGCGACATCGAGCCGGCCGACTACCTGCCGGGCGCCACTGCCTCGCACCTGCTCGGCCCGGGCGAGCGCGCCGATGCCGAAATCCGCATCGTGGATCCCGGCCAGGACGCGGTCGGCTTCGAAATGGACGTCTGCCTGCCCGCGGATGGCGGTGTCCGCTGCGCCAGCCAGATCACGACCGCGGCCCAGTGAAAATCGGTCCTTACCAGCTCGCGGCGCCGATCGCGCTGGCGCCGATGGCGGGCGTCACCGACCTCCCGTTCCGGCGGCTGTGCCGCCGCATGGGCGCGGGCATCGCGGCCTCGGAAATGGTGACTGCGGACGTGAGGCTCTGGAATACGTCCAAGTCGCGGCTGCGGATGGACCACCGCGACGAGCCTGAGCCGCGCGTGGTCCAGATCGCGGGCTACGACCCGGGCATGATGGCCGATGCGGCGCGCCGCAACGTCGGGATGGGCGCACAGATCATCGACATCAACTTCGGCTGCCCGGCGAAGAAGGTCTGCAATCGGGCCGCAGGCTCGGCGCTCATGCGCGACGAGTCGCTGGTGCGCGAGATCCTCGCGGCGGTCGTGAGGGCGGCCGGCGTGCCGGTCACGCTGAAGATGCGCACGGGCTGGGATTGGGCGAGCAGGAACGCCGTCGCAATCGCACGCATCGCCGAAGGCGAAGGCGTCGGCGCGCTCGCGGTGCACGGCCGCACGCGCGAGGATTTTTTCGCGGGCGAGGCCGAATACGAGACGGTCGCCGCTGTCAAGCAGGCCGTGCGCTTGCCGGTGTTCGTGAATGGCGACATCGATTGCGTCGCCAAGGCATTGAAGGCGCTGGAACTAAGCGGCGCCGACGGCGTGATGATCGGCCGCGCCGCGCAGGGACGGCCGTGGATTTTCCGCGAGATCGTTGCGGGGATCGCCGGATCGGAAGTTGCATCGCCTGGACTCGACGAAGTCCGTGATATCATGCGATCGCACCTCGAGGCCCTTCACTCGTTCTACGGCGAGTCGCAAGGTGTCCGCGTGGCGCGCAAACATCTCGGCTGGTACTGCCGGCTCCACGCAGGGGCAGTGCGAATGCCGGCCGGTTTGTTGACGACGGAGAGCGCGACGGAGCAGCTGATGCTTGCGGGCGCTTTCCTATCGGGCCCCGGCGGGCAGGTCGTCCGGGCGGCCTGAGCATCGGATCAGGGCGACAAGCGGGGAAAAGTGGGCATCACCGTGAAGAACAAGGCGCGCGAGATCCCGCTGCGCGACCACACAGAGCAGGCCCTCAGCAGCTATTTCGACAGCCTGAACGGCCATCGCCCCGGCCGGCTCTACCAACTCGTGATGCGCGAGGTCGAAATGCCGCTGTTCCAGGCGGTGATGGACTATGCACACGGCAACCAGAGCCGCGCCGCCAGCATCCTCGGCATCAACCGCGGCACCTTGCGCAAGAAACTGCGCGAATACGGGCTTTCAGCCTGAGCCGATGACGGCCCTGCGCGCCCGCCGGGCGCTGCTCTCCGTTTCCGACAAGACCGGCATCGTCGAACTTGCGCGCAGCCTTGCCGCGCAGGGTTTCGAGCTCCTTTCGACCGGCGGCACGGCCAAAACGCTCGCGGCCGCGGGCCTGCCGGTTACCGAAGTCTCGGCCGAGACCGGGTTTCCGGAGATCATGGACGGGCGCGTCAAGACCCTGCACCCTAAGGTGCACGCTGCGCTGCTCGGCCGCGCCGGCGTGGATGACGCCGTGATGCAGCAGCACGGCATCCGCCCGATCGACCTGCTCGTGGTCAACCTCTATCCCTTCGCCGCCACCGTCGCCCGGCCCGACTGCCGCTACGAGGAAGGCGTCGAGAACATCGACGTCGGCGGCCCGGCGATGCTGCGTGCAGCCGCGAAGAACCATGCGCGCGTGACGGTCGTGGTGGACCCGGCGGATTACGCGGCGCTGCTCGAGGAACTTCGCGGCGATGGCCCTTCGGAAGCGGCGCGACGCCGCCTCGCCGCGAAAGCCTTTGCCCATACCGCGCAGTACGACGCGGTCGTGTCCGCCTGGCTTCGGCGCCGGCAGGCCGATGCCGCCTGGCCGGACTCGCTCGCGCTCGGCTTCGCGAAGCGGCAGGACCTGCGCTATGGCGAGAATCCGCACCAGGGCGCCGCTTTCTACCGGGACCCGCTCGCTGCGGGCGCCAGTGTCGCAGCGGCCGTGCAGTTGCAGGGCAAGGAGCTCTCCTACAACAACATCGCGGATGCCGACACCGCGATCGAGTGCGTGCGCCAGTTCTCCGCACCCGCCTGCGTCATCGTGAAGCATGCGAATCCCTGCGGCGCCGCCATCGCCGCCGGCATCGCGCAGGCCTACCGGCGCGCGTGGGAGCCCGACCAGACCTCGGCCTTCGGCGGGATCATCGCCTTCAACCGGCCACTCGATGCCGCGACGGCGGCGGCGATCCTTGCGCATCAGTTCGTCGAGGTGATCGCGGCGCCCGGGGTCGAGGCGGCGGCGCTCCCCGTGCTTGCCGAGAAGCCGAATGTACGCGTGCTGAGGACCGGCGACCTCGCCGCGCCCTCGCCCGCGGGCCTCGAATTGCGCTCGGTCGCGGGCGGCTTGCTGGTGCAGGCGCGCGACCTCGCCGTGACGGGCGACGAGGCGTTGAAGGTCGTGACGCGGCGCGTACCTGGCGCCGCTGAGCTCGCCGACCTTCAGTTCGCCTGGAGGGTCTGCAAGTTCGTGAAATCGAACGCGATCGTGTTCGCAAGGGACGGAGCCACTGTCGGCATCGGTGCAGGCCAGACCAGCCGGGTCGTGTCCACGCGCGTTGCGGCACAGAAGGCGGCCGACGCCGGTCTCTCCGTCGCGGGTTGCTGTCTGGCTTCCGACGCCTTCTTCCCGTTCCGGGACGGCCTGGACGCCGCTGCGGAGGCCGGTGCACGCGCCGTGATCCAGCCGGGCGGCTCGATGCGCGATGCCGAGGTGATCGCGGCCGCCAACGAGCGCGGCATCGCGATGGTCTTCACCGGCATGCGGCATTTCCGCCATTGAGGGCCGCTTGAAGGTCCTCGTCATCGGCGGCGGCGGGCGCGAGCACGCGCTCGCCTGGAAGCTTGCGCAATCGCCGCGCGTGACCGGGGTGCTGGTCGCCCCTGGCAACGCGGGCACCGCGACCGAAGCAGGATGCCGCAACGTCCCGGTCGCGGCCGGCGATGTCCCGGGCCTCGTCGCGCTCGCCCGGGCCGAGGGCGTGGGCCTCACGATCGTCGGGCCCGAGGGCCCGCTGGTCGCGGGCGTGGTGGACGCTTTCGACGCTGCGGGCCTCGCCTGCTTCGGCCCGAAGCGCGCCGCGGCGCGGCTCGAAGGCAGCAAGCGCTTCGCCAAGGAGTTCCTCGCGCGCCACCGCATCCCGAGCGCGCGTTATGCCGCGTTCACGCGAGCGACCTTCGACCCGGCGGCGATCCGCGCGCAGCGCCCGCCGATCGTCGTCAAGGCCGACGGCCTTGCGGCCGGCAAGGGCGTCGTGATTGCGCAATCCGCCGACGAGGCGATCCGCACCGCGGAACGCATGTTCTCCGGCGAGTTCGGCGAGGCCGGCAGCACCATCGTGGTCGAGGAATTCCTCGAGGGCGAGGAAGCAAGCTTCATCGTCATGGCCGACGGCAGGAACGCGTTGCCGCTCGCGACCTCCCAGGATCACAAGCGGCTGCTGGACGGCGACCGGGGACCCAATACGGGAGGCATGGGCGCGTACTCGCCGGCGCCCGTGGTCACGCCCGCGATGCACGCGCGCGTCCTGCGCGAAGTCATCGCGCCGACGCTCGCGGGGCTCGCGGCTGAGAGCATGCCGTACACCGGCTTCCTGTATGCCGGACTGATGATCGCGCCGGACGGCACGCCGAACGTGCTCGAGTTCAACTGCCGCTTCGGCGATCCCGAGACGCAGCCGATCCTCATGCGCCTCAGGAGCGATCTGGTGGAACTCTGCGAGGCCGCGCTGGCAGGAAATCTCGCTGCGGCACGCGCCGACTGGGATCCGCGCACGGCGCTCGGCGTCGTGATCGCGGCGGAAGGCTACCCGGACGCGCCACGCACGGGCGACGAGATCGCCGGCCTCGGGGACGCGGCGCGCCTGCCCGGCAAGGTGTTCCACGCCGGCACGCGCCTGGAGGGCGGCCGCGTATTCACCGCGGGCGGGCGGGTGCTTTGCGCGGTCGGACTCGGCGACGATGCCGCCATCGCGCAGCGCGCGGCCTATGCGCTCGCGGAGCGGCTCTGCTGGCGCGGCATCCAGTACCGGCGCGACATCGGCTGGCGCGCCGTCGTGCGCCGATGAGCGCCGCTATACTTCTCCCATGAGCCGCATCCACCTGCGCCGCACCCACCGCCTGACGCCCAAGGCGGCCCGCACGCGCGTCAACCGCATGGCCGATGCGCTCGGCAGCAAATTCGACGCGGAATGCAGCTGGGATGGCGACGTCCTCTCGATCGAGCACCCGAACGTCAATGGCAGCGTCACGGTCGGCAAGGACGAGATCGTCGTCGAGGCGACGCTCGGCTTCCTGCTCGCAATGTTCCGCGACCGCGTGGACGAGGAACTGGTGCGGATCCTGGATGCGGAATTCCCGGAGGCGAAAGCCTAGCCGGGCGGGCGCACGAGGATCGGCCAGTTGAGCGTCGAGTCGACCGCGCGTCCGTTGCGCCTCGCCGCCACGAACGAGAGGTTCCGCAGGATGCACGCGCCCGCTTCGTCGAGCGCGGCATTGCCGCTCGATTCCAGCAGTTCCGCCCTGCGCACGCGCCCCGTCTTCGCGACGGTGATGCGGTAGGCAATCGTCGCCATTTCGGTCTCTCCGGCGGGGTAGCACTTGCGGTAGATGGCAACGATGGTCGCCTCCTCCGAGCGCGGGCTGGGCGGAATGATCTCCGCGCCCAGGTGCTGCTCGTCGCTGAGCCCGAACACGAGCGGCAGCATGGTCCAGGACTCGGCAGGCAGCGTGCGCAGCCGCGCGGGAAAGAACTCGAGGCGGTCCGCGACGCACTTCACGGCGTCCTGCATCCAGGGCAGCACGCCGCCCGGCAACTGGTATTCCTTGATCTTTCCGTCCTTGCCGACGCGCGCGACCAGGTTGACGCTGCCTTCGAGTGCGCGCGAATCCGACGAGCCGATGCGTGCATCCATTTCCTGGGCCTGCTGGCCGCGGACCGGCAAGCCCGCGGCGTTTCGCACCCTTGTGCCGAGCGTGATTTCCGCGGCGGTCCAGGGCGCATGGCAGTAATCCACGACCCGCTGCAGCTCGCCGCGCACTTGCGGCAGGCTCGGGAACTGGACCGACAATGCAAGCTTCGCCGCTACCGGCAGGCCGTCCTTCAGCGCCGGCCGGTACTCGAGGCGCACGCCGACGCATTGCGCGGCCGCTGCCATGCGGTCGATGGTGCCCGGGGGCGTCGTCACTGCGCTCGCCCGGCCGTCGGCGCCGACCATGACGTCGATCTCGACTTCGCCCGTCATCGGTCCGGTGGCGGTGTAGTTCGCGTAGCAGTAGAGCGTGCTTTCGATCAGGTCGGATGCCACGGCAGGCGCGCGTGACTCGGCGGCCCGGGACGGCGTCGCCGCCGCCGCTGTGCATGCAAAACCGAATACCGCAACTGCCGCGAAGTGCCGCATCCGACGGCGCCTCCTCCGGCTAACTTACCACCGGCAGGCGACGGCTGCGCCCGTCTGACCTCGATTCGGCCAAGGCAGGCGCTGAGCCCGCCTCAGTCCTTCTCGCTTGCCCGCCGGGCGCTATCGAGATCCACCGTCCGCCACAGGTACCACGCCGCCGTCGTCCGGTACGGCGCCCAGCGCTCGCCGACGCGCGCGAGCGACTTCGGCTTCGGCAGCGAGCGCTTGCCGTAGGCGATCTTGTAGCCGAGGCGGATGCCGTAGTCGTCCACCGGCAGCACGTCGGGGCGGCCCAGCGTGAACATCAGGAACATCTCGACGGTCCAGCGGCCGACGCCGCGGGCCTCGATGAGCCGTTCGATGATGGCCTCGTTGCCCATGCGCGCGAGCGCGCGCCGCGGGGGGATGGTGCCGTCGAGCGTCTTCGCCGCGATATCCCTGAGCGAGGCCGCCTTGGCGCGCGAGAAGCCGCAGCTTCGAAGCTGGTCGTCGGGCGTCTGTGCCAGCCGTTCCGGGCCGGGGCAGGCGCTGAGCCCGTAGAGCGCGTAGAACCGGCCGAGGATGGTGTTCGCGGCCTTGCCGGTGAGCTGCTGGTGCGCGACCGCGAGCACCAGGGCCTCGAAGGGGCTGCGACCGCGTACCGGCGCGATCTCGCAGGGTCCGGCGCGGCGGATCAGCTGCGCCATCACCGGGTCGACCCGGCGCAGGTGGCGCACCGCCTCGCTCATCCGCGCTTCATCGACTCGAAGAAGTCGGTGTTGGTCTTGGTGTCCTTCATCTTGTCGAGCAGGAACTCGACCGCGGCCAGCTCGTCCATCGGGTGCAGGAGCTTGCGCAGGATCCAGATCTTGGCGAGCTCGTCCGACGAGGTGATCAACTCCTCGCGGCGCGTGCCGGAGCGGTTGATGTTGAAGGCCGGAAACACGCGCTTCTCCGAGATGCGCCGGTCGAGGTGGATTTCGCTGTTGCCGGTACCCTTGAATTCCTCGTAAATGACGTCGTCCATGCGCGAACCGGTGTCGATCAGCGCGGTCGCGATGATCGTCAGCGAGCCGCCTTCCTCCACGTTGCGCGCCGCGCCGAAGAAGCGTTTCGGCCGCTGCAGCGCGTTGGCGTCCACGCCACCGGTCAGCACCTTGCCGGAGCTTGGGACCACCGTGTTGTAGGCGCGCGCGAGGCGCGTGATGGAATCGAGCAGCACGACCACGTCGCGCTTGTGCTCGACCAGTCGCTTGGCCTTCTCGATCACCATCTCGGCGACCTGCACGTGCCGGCTCGCCGGCTCGTCGAAGGTCGAGGCGACCACCTCGCCCTTGACCGTGCGCGACATCTCGGTCACTTCCTCGGGCCGCTCGTCGATCAGGAGCACGATCAGGTAGACGTCCGGGTGGTTCCAGGTGATGGACGTCGCGATGTTCTGCAAGAGCATCGTCTTGCCGGCCTTCGGCGGCGAGATGATGAGGCCGCGCTGGCCTTTTCCGAGCGGCGCCATCAGGTCGATCATGCGCGCCGTGAGGTCCTCGGTGGAGCCGTTGCCGCGCTCGAGCTTGAGGCGCTTGGTCGGGTGCAGCGGCGTCAGGTTCTCGAACAGCAGCTTGTGGCGCGCGCTCTCCGGCGTGTCGAAATTGATCTCGCCGACCTTCAGCAGCGCGAAGTAGCGCTCGCCGTCCTTGGGGGGGCGGATCAGCCCTGAAATCGAGTCGCCGGTGCGGAGGTTGAAGCGGCGGATCTGGCTGGGGCTGACGTAGATGTCGTCGGGGCCCGCAAGGTAGGAACTGTCCGAGGAGCGGAGGAAACCGAAGCCATCCTGGAGGATTTCGAGGACCCCGTCGCCGTAGATGTCCTCCCCGCTCCGCGCGTGCGCCTTCAGGATCGAGAAGATCACGTCCTGCTTGCGCTGGCGGGCCATGCTCTCGAGGCCCATGGATTCCGCCATTTGCACCAGCTCGTGCACCGGCTTGGCCTTGAGCATCGTGAGGCTCATGGCGTTGCGCTTGGCGGCCAGTTCCTCCGGCGAAATGATGTCGGCTTCGGTGCCGTCCATCACGTGGTCGTCCACCGGCAGGCCCTCATTGCCATGACGCGGGCCTCCGCCGCCGCGCCGGTGACCCTTCTGGCGGTTGCGCGCCTGGTTGCCGAGGTAGCCCCTCACAGGTGCTGGTCCAGCAGGGCGG
>JBQTKF010000074.1:0-9877 GCA_052386355.1 Gammaproteobacteria bacterium | reverse complement strand
TCGCGGCGAGGAACACGGCGGTGGCGGGCCTCAAGGCCGCGGCCGCCAACCCCGGCGATCCCGCTGCGCTCACTCAGCTCGCCGGCGCCGAGAATGCGCTCACCGGCGCGCTCGGGCGGCTGTTCGCGCTGGCCGAGGCCTACCCGGACCTCAAGGCGAACCGCAACATGATGCAGCTCTCCGAGGAGCTGACGACGACGGAGAACAAGGTCTCCTTCGCGCGCCAGGCGTTCAACGACGCGGTCATGGGCTACAACAACAGGCGCGAGACCTTCCCGGGCAACCTGATCGCCGGCTCGTTCGGCTTCCAGCAGGCCCAGCTGCTCGAGATCGAGTCGCCGCAGAAGCGCGAAGTCCCGAAGGTCAGCTTCACCTGAAGCGCGCCACGGGCTGAGCGGCGATGGATTTCTTCGGGCGGCAGGCCGAGACCCGGCGCCTGTCGCGCTGGCTGGTGCTCCTGTTCGTCCTCGCGGTCGGCGCGATCGTGGTGGCGATCAACCTCGTCGTCGTCGTCGCCGTCAGCATCCTCTCGGGCCAGGACGGCGGCATGCTGGCCGCCGAAACCGTCCGCTTCGACGACTATCCGCTCGTCATCGGGGTGACGACCATCGTCGTCGTCGGCACGATCTTCATCTCGAGCCTGGTGCGCACGGCGTCGCTCTCCGCGGGTGGGGGTTCGGTCGCGCAGTCGCTCGGCGGCACGCGCATCACCGGGGACAGCGGCGACCCGCTGCGCCGCCGCCTGATGAACGTGGTCGAGGAGATGGCGATCGCCTCGGGCGTGCCGGTGCCGCAGGTGTACGTGCTCGAGCGCGAGGCCGGCATCAACGCCTTCGCCGCAGGCCACAACCCCGCCAATGCCGCGATCGCGGTCACGCGCGGCGCGCTCGTCAACCTGAACCGCAGCGAACTGCAGGGCGTGATCGCGCACGAATTCGCGCACGTGCTGAACGGCGACATGCGGCTGTCGACGCGCCTGATCGGCTGGCTTTTCGGGCTCACCGTGGTCGCGATGGTCGCCCGCTTCGTGCTGCGCCATGCGCCGCGCGGCGCGCGCAGCAGCCGCAAGGGAGGCGGTGCGCTCGGCGTGATCATCGCCGCCGCCGCGATTGTGCTGGTGCTCGGCTGGATCGGGCTCTTCTTCGGCCGGCTGATCCAGGCGGCCGTGTCGCGCAAGCGCGAGTCGCTCGCCGACGCCTCGGCGATCCAGTTCACCCGCGAGCGCGAGGGCCTGCGCGGGGCGCTCGTCAAGATCGGCGCGCTCGGCGTCGGCTCGCGCCTCACCGACACCGACGCGGAGGAGATCGCGCACCTGCTGTTCGCTTCGGGCGTGCAGCGCGCCTTCGCGACGCATCCGCCGCTCGTCGAACGCATCCGCGAGATCGACCCGCGCTTCGACCAGAAGGAATTCGAGGTCATGCGCCAGCGCATGAACGAGGAACGCGCGGCGGCGACCGCCGGCGAGGAAGCGAAGCCGGCGGCGGTTGCGGCGGCAAGGCTCGACCGCCTGCTCGAAGGCGCGATCGTGCTGGGGCCCGCGGCCGTCGCGGGCCTGGTCGCGAACCCGGCGACCGAACACGTGTTGCAGGCGCAGGGACTGCTGTCCTCGCTGCCGCCGGGCCTCCGCCAGGTCGCGCGCGACCCGCAGCGCGCCGCAGCGATGTTCCTCGCGCTCGCGCTCGACCCGACGGCGGAGGGCAGGAGCCGGCAATTGCCGTTCGTCCACCGCGAGCTCGGCGGCGAGTTCCACGACGCCGTCGTCGAGCTGCTGACGCAGGTGGACCCGCTCGCGGCCGTGCAGCGCATGCCCGTGCTGCTGCAGGTGTTCCCGGCGCTGCACCAGCTTCCGCGCGCGGAGCGCATCGCGCTGCTCAAGTGCCTGAACGGCCTGCTGACGCGCGAGGGGCGCGTGTCGGTATTCGCCTATGCGATGCGCAAGCTGTCGCAGGTGCAGTTGCAGGACGAGCTCGACCCGCGCCGGAGAGCGGCGGGCTCGCTGAGCCTTACACAGGTGCGCGACGAGCTGCAAATCCTGTTCTCCGTGCTCGCGATGCACGGCAGCGAGGACGAAGCGGTGGCTCGGCGCGCCTACGAGATCGGCATGGAGGAACTGCTGCCGCGGATCCGCCCGCCGTTCAAGCGCGAGGGACACTGGCCGCCGCGCCTCGACCACGCGCTCACGCGCCTGGACGCGCTGCAGCCGGCCGCCAAGGAGCTGCTGGTCAAGGCGCTGGTGCGCACGATCTCGCACGACCAGCGCATGACCGTCGCCGAGTCCGAGTTGCTGCGCGCGATCTGCGCTGCGCTGCACTGCCCGCTGCCGCCGCTGTACGCCGCGGCCCAGGCGGCCTGAAGCTGGACAAGGCTGTCCGATCAGTTACGCTTGTCGCTCTTCAGGGAGCGACCACCACGATGACACCATCAATCCGGTTGCGGCTGCTGGCCGTGGCCGCGTTGTGCCTTTGCCAGCCGCGCGCCTTTGCCCAGGAGCCGCCGGTGCAGGCACCGCCTCCTGACGAAGCCGCGGCGGTTACCGCGCCGCCCGAAGGGGCGCCATCTGCAGGGATTCCACCTGCCGAGGCGCCGCCCGCCGAGGCGGCTCCGGCTGTGGAAGCGGCACCTGCGGAAGCGGCTGCAGACGTGCCTGCGCCCGCCGAAACGGCGCCCGCCGAGCCCGCGCCTGCGGCGGCAATCGCGGCGCCTCCCGGCACCAGGCGCATCGTGATGCTGCCGGTCGAGTTCGTCGTCTACCAGAAGTCCGTGGCGGGCATCGAAGCGATCCCGGACTGGAGCGAGACCGCGCGGTTTTCACTCGGCCAGGCCGCGCTCGAGATGCTGCGCAAGGACGACCGCTTCCACGTCGTGGACGTGCCGGAGTTCGACGGCGAAACGAAGGGCCTGCTGCGCGAGCACGTGGAACTCTTCAAGCTGGTCGGCGGCAACGCCATGCTGTTCGTGCAGCACGGCGGCAAGGCCTGGGCAGAGAAGAAGACGAATTTCGACTACACGATAGGCGACGGTTTGCAGTTCCTGGCCGACGCATCCGGCGCGGACTATGCATTCCTGATGGTCGGCAGCCAGGTGACGCAAACCGGTGGTGCGGCGTTCATGCAGTTCCTGGCGGCGGCGGGTGGCGTCGGCGTCGCGGGCGGCGGCACCTTCATCTCGGCGGGCATCGCCGACCTGCGGAGCGGGAACATCAAGTGGCTCGGTTCCCGGCAGGGCATGCAGATGTTCGGCGTGACCGGCAGCGACGCGCGCAACCCGGCGACCGCGGCCGAAATGGTCACCAGGCTGTTCGAGGAATTCCCGTCCAGCAAGGTGCTGAATTTCCCGCCGTTCTGAAACGCGAAGCATGAACCGGCCGGCTGCTCTCATCCTGCTGCTCGCGGCGCTGCCCGCGGGACCCGCCGCGGCACTGGACGAGGCGGAGCAGCGCGCACGCATCGAGTTCGAGACGCGCCAGTTCGAGGAGCGGATTGAGCACAGTGCCGACCTGCTGGACGATCCGGATCTCAACGCCTACCTGCAGGAAGTCACTGACCGCATGTTCCCGGACATGAAGGGCAGGCTGCGGGTGCGCACGTTTCGCGAGCCGAACTTCAACGCCTTCGCAGTGGCGACGGGTGGCATCTATTTCCACACCGGCGCGCTGCTGCGGCTGGAGGACGAGGCGCAGCTTGCGCTGGTGCTCGGCCACGAAGGCACGCATGTGACCGCAGATCACATGTATCGCAGCATCAAATCTGCCAAGTCCGCGTCGGTCGTCACGCTGATCGCGGGCGTCGCGGCCGCAGGGTTCGGCGTGCCGCCGGATCTCGTCTCGATCATCGGCTACTCGACGATGGCTGGATTCTCGCGGGAGCACGAGCGGGAATCGGACCACGGCGGTTACGAACGGATGATCGCAGCCGGTTACGATGCGCGCGGCGCGGCGGAGGGATTCGCACGCCTCGAACGCGAGCTGCTGGCGCGAAACGTCAGCCAGGGCCCGTATTTCTTCGCCTCGCACCCGCGAGTCAAGGAACGCGTCGAAACGCTCACGGAACTCGCCGGTGATTCGCCGCCGCCGGGCGAGCGCAATGCCGAGCGCTACAGGACCGTGACACTCCGGGCGCGCATGGAAGCGCTCGCGCAGCTGCACCGGGGTGGCAACGGCAAGGTGCTGGTCTTCCTGCTGGAGGACGAGAAGCTGCTGGATACGCTACCCGTGCACGCACGCTTCTATCTGGCCGAGGGTTACCGCCTGCGGGCCGAGAAGGCGAAGCGCGGTTCCGGCGACAAGCGCAGCCAGGCTGAAATCGATTCCCAGCGCACGGCGGATGCGACGCGCGCCGTCACCGAGTACGAGCGGACGCTCGCCGAGGCACCCGATTTCGCCCCGACCTGGCAGGCCCTCGCATTGCACCGCTACCGCGAAGGCGACAAGCCACGCGCGCTCGAACTGTTCCGGCGTTACATCGAACTCGAGCCGGACCCGAAGCTGAGCGGATACGCCCGCCAGTACCTCGAAACACTGAGCAGGGAACTCGGACCATGAAGAGCATGACGATTCGTGCCGCTGCGCTCCTGGCCGGATTCCTGGCCGCGCAGCCGGCGCTCGCCTGGAAGCTGGCGGCGGAAGGAGCGCCTTTCGTCCACAGGACCGGCTACTCGATCCAGTACCCGCCGGGATGGCGCTGGATCAAGATGCCTTTCGGCGACGAGACGCTTGCGACGGAAGACGGGCCGGACCTGCAGGCGATCTCCGTGGATTTCCGAAAGCATAAGAACGCATTCCGTGCGCTCAGGCAGGATTCGTCGCCGGACATGATGCCGCAGGAGCTCGCCCGGAAACTGGTGGCGGAGGCGACCTCCGCGCGTGGGCTGCAGAACATGGAAATACTGTCGGACGAGCCGACGACGCTCGCCGGGCGGTCGGGTTTCCGGCTGCACCTCGCGTACCGCACCTCGGTGGACGCCGGCTCGGTCCGCTACGAGGAAATCGTGGTGGGCGCCAACTCGCCGCAGGGCATCTTCATCGTCAGCTATCGCGCGCCGCACCTGCATTTCTTTGCGCGCGACACCGGGACTTTCGAGACGGCGCTCGCGACCTTCACGATCTCCGACAAGGCCGCGAACTAGCCGGGAAGGCGGGGTGGCCGCCCCGCCGCCCGCCTGCCCTCAGTGCCAGAGCCCGAGGATCAGCCCGTACAGCGTAAACTGCACGGTGTGATAGCCGCCGTTCACCAGGAAGAGCGTAAAGCTCTTCTGTTCGAACAGGTAGTTGATGCCGAAACTGGCCGCGACCCAGCAGAGCCCGGCGATGAAGCCGTAGAACGCCGCGTCGCCGACCGGCAGCTTGCCGAGGAACATCGCAAAAGTCGCCGCGGCAATCAATGAAAGGACAAAGGAGCCGCCGAACACCTTCGCGGGGTGGCTCTTCTGCATCTGCGCATCGGTGAGGCCCGAGGCGCGCTGCCACGCGCCCAGGAACATCGCCTTCGAGTACCAGAGCCCGCCGAGCACGAATGCGGATACGGCCGCGGCGAGCACGGCCAGCCAGTTCACTTCAGGCATTGGACTTCCCCTTCTTGCGTCGTTGCGGCCTGCGGCGGGCCGGCGACCTCGCCGGACGCAGCAGGCGGTTGAAATAGTTGCGCAGTTCGGCGACCGCGCGGCGGTCGAGGTCCGTCGGCAGGCGAGGGCCCGCCTCCTCGAGGCGCTTCTCGATCGGGTCGTGCACCCCGCGCCAGGCGGGTTCCAGCAGCATCTGGTCGATGCCGGCGATGCAGGTGCCGAGCACCGCGATCACGAGGTCCTGCCTGCCGGGGAAGAATTGGTAGAGGCTGCCGCTGTTGACGCTTGCGCGGGACAGGATGTCGGCGATCGAGGTCGAGCCGTACCCCTTTTCCCGGAACAGATGCAAGGCCGCCTCGATGAGGCGCCAGCGGGTATCGGTCGGGACTTGGTTGATCATCCAATCTTGCACGTTACACTCCGCTCCCATGCGCAAGACCGGATTCGCCCGCCGGCAGCTGACCGGCCCCGGCGCGCGCCCGCTCGGCGCACTGATGAGCGCCGAACTCGACCGGCGGTTCGGCACCGCGGTCGCGACGCAGGACGGCGGGGGCGGCGCGCACTGCGTGCACGAGCTCTGGATGCGCGGCGAGCCGGCGATGAACGTGGAAGCGAAACTCGCGCTCCTGTGGGAGCGCGCCGGCGCCTCGATTCCGGACTGGCTGCCGATGCGCTACGTGGACTGGCTGCCGCAGGCCTACCAGATCGCGAGCCGCTGCGTTGCCGGCAAGAGCGGGCGCACGCACATCTACCTGGTGCTGCTCGACTACGCAGACCGGGACGACGGGCCCTACGGCATCTACGTCGGCATGAGCCGCTACCGAGCGGCCGATCGCTTCGACCAGCACAAGGCCGGGATCCGCGCCGCCGGGTCGGTGCTCAGGCGCGGCATGGAAGTGCTGACGGGGCCGGTGCAGCACCTGCAGTTCATCGCGCGCCAGGAAGCGGCGCGTATCGAGATCGAGCTCGCGGAGGCGCTGCGCGCGGCGGGCTTGATCGTCAAGGGCGGTCACTGAGCGCAACACGGCCCGGGCCGTCCCAGGCCCGGGCCGGGTTCACGCCGCTCAATTGGTCTTCGCCTTCTGGATCATGCGGCGCAGCTGCTGCGCCTTGTGATTCAGCCTGGCCTGTTCGGCGCGGGTGATGACGCCGTCGGCGCCGGCATAGCGCTTCATCAGCTGGTACTGCTGCACCTGGTAGCGCAGGCGCTTCGCCTCGTCCGACGTGATGCCGGAACGGGTGCCGGCATCGGCCGCGGCCGAGACCAGGATCAGCGTGCCGACCGCGATCGCGGCGAGCGTGCGAAGTGTCAGTTTCATCGCCGTCTCCTCGTCAGTGGCCCGGACCATCCGGTGCCCTCTGGAGGAGCAAACGCGCCGCCCCGGGCGCCGCCGACCGCCGCAGGGGTTCCGGCGACGGGCGGCGGCGCAGGATCGACGGACGGCGGCAGGCCGTCCGCCGCGGTTGCATCAGGCCTTGACGACCAGGCTGTTGATGACGCCCTTGACGCCCTCGATCTTGCGCGTGACCTCGATGGCCCGGGAGATATGCGCGGGATCGCGCACGAACCCGGACAGCTGCACCTGCCCCTTGAAGGACTCGACATTGATCTCGGTGGCCTTCAGTTCCTCGTCGGCGCCGATCGCGGCCTTCACCTTCATGGTGATGACGCTGCCGTCGAGGTACTCCCCGGTGCTTGCACGCTCGGGTCCGGAAGCGCAGCCCGGCCCGGCGAGCAGGAGGCCCGCGACCGCGGCCGCGCACAGCGCCTCGAGTCGATTGTCCATGTTCATCTCCTCCTCAGCTGCGGATGAGGTGCATCCCGTCGACGATGCGCAACTTGTCGCCGGGCTGCCACTGCGGCGGTTCCGCCTGGTTGAAAACGCCGATCGAGCCGTCTTCGTAACGGATCGTGATCTCGTAGCTGTACGAGACCTGGGCGACGGATTCAGGCGTGATCTCCGTGCCCGCCGCCTCGCGATCGCCGAATCCCGGCAGCCAGCCCTGCACCGTTGCGAGGCCCGCGACAGCCGCGACCAGGGCGATCCCGACGACCGTCCATCCCAGCGGATGGCTCGTCCTGTACTCGTAGTTCGTCATGGTTTCCTCCTTCCCGTTCCCGTCACCTGGCCTTCAGGTTGTTCTGCACCTTCCTGACGCCGGACACGCTGAATGCGGCTGCGGTGGCGCGCTGGATGTCGGCGGCATTGCCGACGGTGCCGTTCAACTGGACCTCGCCCTGCACGGTCTCGACCGAAATCTCGGCGCTGGCGAGCGCGGAATCGGAAGCGAGCGCTTCCTTCACCCGGGTTGTGATCGCCCCGTCGTCGCATTGTTCGGCGGCGGGCTGCGAAAGCTGCTCAGTGGCCGTTGCGATGCCGCCCGAGGCGAGCAGCGCCGTGAGTCCCGATGCGAGGATCGACTTCATTGTCCTGTTCATGCGTCTTTCTCCAATGCAATGTGATGCACGAGGGCCCGAAAGCCCCGGCCTGGTTCATCCCCCGACTGAAGACCTGTCGCCATCCGGCGATGCGCGCGGAATGCGCGTGCGACCGATTGGAATCCCGATCCGAAGCGGAGTTCCAGCAGGGGGTGACTTGAAATGGCGACACCCCCGGGCTCACGATCGGCTCATGTGGTACTTCAGGCGATGAGCGCCTCGTTCACGCCGGCGGATGCGATGGTGGCGCTCGAAAAAGCGGGCGGCGCATTTATCACGCTGTTCCGCCAGGGCACGCTCGAGATCGAGATCTACCGGCCCGTGGGCACGGACCCGCAGAAGCCGCACGCCAAGGACGAGATCTACGTGGTCATCTCAGGGCGCGGCTCGTTTCTGATGGGCGCCGAGCGCGTCGCCTTCGCGCCGGGCGACGTGTTGTTCGTCGAAGCGGGCGTCGAGCATCGCTTCGTGGATTTCACGGCCGACTTCGCCACCTGGGTCTTCTTCTACGGCCCCAGGGCGGCGAGCGCGCCTGAAACGTCGCCGATCGGCGACGGCACAGCGCGTCGCGCGTCCCGCCGTGCTATTTTGGACGCCGGTTCCACCCGACCGGAGGTGCTCTGATGCGTGTTGAACGGTTTCGCCGCGCGTGTGTCGTGGTCGTGAGCGCGAGTCTCGTGTCGCTCGGTGTACAGGCGCCCGCGGCCGCCGGCATCGTCGGCACGGCCGAGGCCATCGCGGTCGCCCGGGGTCAGGGCGCGGCGGCCACGGTGCGCGCGACGCTCGACCGGCAGGACGTGCGCGACCAGATGCTGGCGCTCGGCGTCGACCCGGCGGAAGTCGAGGGACGCATCGCAGCCTTGACCGAAGCCGAGTTGGCAATGCTCTCGGAGAAGATCGGAGAGGCGCCCGCCGGCGGCGACGCACTCGCGGTCATCGGCGTCGTGTTCCTGGTGCTCATGATCCTGGAGTTCACGGGCGTCATCGACATCTTCAAGAAGGCGTAAGGCCAAGCGACGCGCTTGAAGGGCTACCCCGGGGCGTTGCCGGCGGCGGCACTCGCCGCGATCCTCACCGGCTGCGCCGGTTCACCGCGGCTGGCGGAAGGACTGCCTCCCGCCAGTCCGCGGGTCATCGAACTGTCCGATGCGCCGTTCTTTCCCCAGGAGGACTACCAGTGCGGCCCGGCCGCGCTTGCGACGCTCTTGCGAGCGAACGGCGTCGAAGTCACGCCCGAAACGCTCGCGCCGCAGGTCTATCTGCCCGCGCGGCGCGGCAGCCTGCAGGCCGAGCTCGTGGCTGCGGCGCGCCGCCACGGGCGCATGCCGTATGTACTCGGGCAGACCGCGCATGAGCTGATCGCGGAACTCGAGGAGGGGCGGCCGGTGCTGGTGCTGCTCGAGCTCGGCTCGCGGCTGCGGCCGGTCTGGCATTACGCGGTGCTGATCGGCTACGACGCGGGCCTCGATCTCGCGATCCTGCGCTCCGGGCGCGAACGGCGGCTCGAAATGCCATGGGAGAAGTTCGCCCTCGCCTGGCACCGCGGCGGGCGCTGGGCCATCACCACGCTCGACCCGCGTTCGGTGCCGGCGCACGCGGGGCCCGCGCGGTACCTCGAGGCCGCGGCCGCGCTCGAAGCGGCGGGACAGCGCGCGGCGGCGGCCGCCGCGTACGACACGGCGATCGCACGCTGGCCCGATGAGCCCCTGGCCTTCCTCGGCCGCGGCAACGTGGCCTACGCCGCGGGCGAATTCGAACCGGCGGCCGACAAGTACCTGCGCGCGATCCAGCTTGCGCCGGACAATGCCGCCGCGCGCAACAACCTCGCACAGGTCCTCGCCGATCTCGGATGCATTGTGGAAGCGCGCCGCCAGGCGG
>JBQTKF010000073.1:0-3868 GCA_052386355.1 Gammaproteobacteria bacterium | reverse complement strand
CGGATACTCGGGCGCAAGTGCGCGCAATGCCTTGAATGCGAGCGCCACCAGCCGCCACGGGCGGAACCTCGAGTGGTTGTAGCCGGGATCGTCCACGTGAACCTGGATCCCGGCACAGAGCCTGCCCTGGTGCTTGTGGAAGGTCGGTTCGAACCAGCAGGGCCGCAGCCGGCAGCCGGCGAGCCACTCGGGCGCGAGCGCGTGCATTTTCGCGAGCAGCGCATGCGCATCGAGGTCCGGGGCGCCGAACAGCTCGAGCGGCCGCGTGGTGCCGCGGCCTTCGGAAAGCGTCGTGCCTTCGAGCATCACCGTGCCGGGATAGCAGCGCGCCATCGAGACCGAGGGCGCATTCGGGCTCGCGTTGATCCAGGCACGTTCGCCGGCCGGCCAGCCGTAGCCCGGCGCCTGCGCGGGCCGCCACCCTTCCATCGCGACGTGCACGTACTCGACGTCGAGCGCGAGCGTCTTCACGAACCAGTCGCCGAGCTCGCCCAGCGTGCGGCCGTGGCGCATCGGCATGCGTCCCGCACCGACGAAACTCTCCCAGCCGGGCTGCAGGAACAAGCCCTCGACCGGCAACCCCGCGGGATTCGGGCGGTCGAGCACCCAGACGGCCTTGCGATGCTCGGCCGCGGCTTCGAGCACGTAACGCAGCGTGGTCGTGAAGGTGTATACGCGGCAGCCGAGGTCCTGGAGGTCGACGAGCAGCACGTCGAAGTGCTGCATCATCGCGGCGGTCGGCCGGCGCACCTCGCCGTAGAGGCTGAACACCGGGATGCCGTGCACGGGATCGGTGAATTCACCCGACTCGACCATGTTGTCCTGCTTGTCGCCGCGCAGCCCGTGCTGCGGCCCGAAGGCGGCCGTCAGCCTGAAATCCTCGACCGCCGCGAGCGCATCCAGCGAGTGCGTGAGATCGGCGGTGACCGAGGCCGGGTGCGCGAGCAGGGCCACGCGCCGGCCGTCGAGGGGCTTCCTCACGGCGCGGTCGGCGAGCAGCCGGTCGATGCCGAATTTCATGTTGCGGTGAACTCCAGCAGGAATCCCGCGGGATCGTGGAAATCCGGCTGCGGGCCGGGATGCGCCAGGGCCCAATAGCTCATCCTGCCCACATTGTCCTCCAGCACCGCTGCAAGCCCCAGCCGCCAGCTGGGCGACGCGAAGGGCAGCGGGAATTGTACGGTCAGTTCGAGGCTTCGTTCGCTGCGGTTCGACCTGATGTCGGGTGGCCGCGGCAATTCGAGGGGCTGCATGCCCTGGCGGCGTGCATCGAAGCGCCAGGCGGCCCACGCGCCGGAAGGCGCGAAGTTGAACTCGAGATATCCGGGCGCATCCGCCGCCGCCAGGAAAGCCTCGAAGCAGGTCTGCCTCCAGAGCCCATGGCTGCGGCCGCGGCCGCTGCCGAGCCGAAGACGCGCCATATCTCCCTGCAGCCGGAAATCCAGACCGCAGCCGCCCGGGATTCCGCGGGTCCCGGCCTCCAGTTCAAAATCCGCGGCAGGCGGCGCGGCCGTATGGGCATGCAATCGGTGGCGGTACATGGGTCGACATTGTTTCTGGCAGACTCGTCCTGTGTCCACGTCCGACAGGAAGATCTTCGTTTCGATGGCCGGCAACATCGGCGCCGGCAAGACCACCGCGGCCAAGCTGATCAGCCAGCATTACGGCTTCGAGCTGTTCGACGAACCGGTGATCGACAATCGCTTCCTGCGCGACTACTACGCCGGGATGCAGCGCTGGTCATTCACCTTGCAGCTCGAGCTCCTGATCCGCCGCGTCGAGCACCACGAACTGATCAGGACGGTGGCCAAGAGCTGCATCCAGGACCGCACGCTCTACGAGGACCCGGAGATTTTCGCGAAATACCTGCACGGCCTCGGCCACATGGACAATCGCGAGCTCGATCTCTACTTCGAGTACTTCGACCGGCTGAACCGCAACATCCAGCACCCGGACCTGATCCTGATGCTGACCGTCGAGAACGTGGATACGCTCCTGAAGCGCATCCACAAGCGCGGGCGAAAAGAGGAGCGTGGCATCGACGCGGCGTTCCTGTCCGGCCTCAACGCCTACTACGCGACGTTGCCGCAGGTCTTCGAGCACAAGTACTCGATCCCGGCCTTCCAGTTTCCGGTCGACCGCATCGACATCCGTTCGCACGAAGGCAAGAAGGCCTTTCTTGCAGCGGTGGACGCGGAGCTGAAGCGCGGCGGTCTGCTCTGACCGCGGTGGCGACATTCGATTACGTCATCGTCGGCGCCGGCTCGGCCGGCTGCGTGCTCGCGAACCGGCTGAGCGCCGATCCCTCGCGCACGGTCTGCCTGGTCGAGGCCGGTCCGCGCGATACCTCGCCGCTCATCCACATTCCGGCCGGCATCCTCGGCACCCTTCCGCGCCGCGCCGTCAACTGGGCCTTCGAGACCGAGCCGCAACCGGGGCTCGGCGGCAGGCGCGGCTACCAGCCGCGCGGGCGCGTGCTCGGCGGCTCGAGCTCGATCAACGCGATGGTGTACATGCGCGGCCACCGCGGCGACTACGACGACTGGGCCGCCGCGGGCAACCCGGGCTGGTCCTACGATGAAGTGCTGCCGCTGTTCCGCCTGTCGGAGGACCAGGCGCGCGGTGCCGACCGCTGGCACGGAACCGGCGGCGAACTCTCGGTCTCGGACCTGGCGGACCCCGTCGCCGCATCCTTCGCCTTCGTCGAAGCCGCGGTGCGCCGCGGCCTCGCGCCGAACCGCGATTTCAACGGGGCGGAGCAGGACGGCGCGGGCCTTTACCAGGTGACGCAGCGGCACGGCCGCCGATGCAGCGCGGCAGTCGCATTCTTGCAGCCGGCGCTCGCGCGGCCGAACCTGACCGTGCTGCCGCGCACGCTCGCGACGCGCCTCGTCCTCGAGGGGCGCGCCGTGACGGGCGTCGAGGTCGCGGGCGCCAGCGGGCCCGCGCGCATCGCGGCGAGGCGCGAGCTGCTGCTCGCGGCGGGCGTGTTCGGCTCGCCGCAACTCCTCCTGCTCTCCGGCATCGGCCCGCGCGAGGAACTGGCGCGGCACGGCATCGCGCTCGCGCACGAACTGCCGGGCGTGGGCGCGAACCTGCACGACCACGTCGACCTCGCGCTGGTCTACCGGTCTTCGAACCCGTCGCTCCTGGGCATCACGCTCGGCACCGCGATGCGCGCGATCCCGGGCTACTTCCGCTGGCGGCTCGAGGGCCGGGGGCTCCTGACCACGAATTTCGCCGAAGCCGGCGCGTTCCTGCGCACGCGGCCGGGGCTCGCGCGCCCGGACGTGCAGCTGCATTTCGTGATCGGCCTGGTGGACGATCACGCGCGCCGCCTGCACTACGGCTACGGCATGACCTGCCACGTCGCGGTGCTGCGCCCGCGGAGTCGCGGCAGCCTGCGCCTGCGTTCCGCGGACCCGCGCGACCCGCCAAGCATCGACCCGAACTTCCTGGGCGAGCCCGCCGATGCCGTGACGCTCCTGGCGGGCGTCAAGGCGGCGCGCGAAATCATGCAATCGGCGCCGCTCGACCGTTTTCGCGGCGCGGAGCTGTTCTGCGAGGAGGGTCAGTCGGACGAGGCGCTGCGTGCGCGAATGCGCCGCCGTGCCGACACGATCTACCACCCGGTCGGCACCTGCCGCATGGGCCACGACGAGATGGCGGTGGTGGATCCCGCGCTCCGCCTGCGCGGCCTCGAACGCATTTCCGTGGTGGATGCCTCGGTGATGCCCACGGTTCCGGGCGGCAATACCAATGCGCCGGTCATCATGATCGCAGAGAGAGCGGCGGAACGGATTCTGGGCGAAACCCCGCGGCCATCCAGCGCCTAGAGATACACTCAAGAAACAGCGCCAAACCGTTG
>JBQTKF010000072.1:0-1875 GCA_052386355.1 Gammaproteobacteria bacterium | reverse complement strand
CGATCCAGATGCTCGCCCGACTCTGCCGCGAGTCGGGCGATGCGGTGGGCGAGATCGAAGCGCTCAACCGCCTGCTCGCGCTGGAGCCGCTCAACGAACCTGCGCACCGCGAGCTGATGGAAGCTTCCGCGCGTGCCGGCCGCTACACGGATGCGCTGCGTCAATATCAGCAGTGCCGCGCGCTGCTGCGGCGCGAACTCGATCTCGCGCCGGAACCAGCGACCGAGGCGTTGTACCGCGACCTGATGAAGAGAAGGCGCGCCGCGGCAGGCGCCGACCTCGAACACCTGCCCGGCCTGGACGAGGCCGGCCCCGAAGAGACGCCGGCGCCGGCGCGCGGTGCTGCGCACGCACCCGAGGCCGTGCTGGCCGCGGATCGCACGGTGAGAAACGGCGTCGTGCTTGCGCTGCGCCTGCCGGGCCTTGCTGAGAAACGCCGTGCGATCGATGCCGAGGAGGTGCGCGAGTACGTGCAGCGCTGCCAGCAGATCTTCGACGAGTGCATCGCAGAGTGCGGCGGGATCTCGGACCGGCTCTCCGGCGATCGCCTGAATGCGGTGTTCGGCCTCGAAGCGATCTCCGGCAACGAACCGCAGCGCGCCTTGCAGGCGGCGCAGGCATTGCAGCTGGCATTCGCGGGCGGCGACACCGGCCCCGCGATCGGAGTCTCGCAGGGGGCGCTGCTGCCGTCGCGCATCGCGGGTCCCTTCCCGCTTTCAGGCCGGGCGATGACGGGGGCGGAGTCGCTGGCCGGCCGCGCCGGGCCCGGCGAAACGCTGCTCGCGGAGGGCCTGCGCCGCGGCATGATGCCGAGGTCCGCTGCGTTCGTCGGCCGCCATGCCGAACTCGGCATGATGGATTCGCTGCTCGAGCGCACGATCGCCGCGAACCGCGGCCGCACCGTCGTGATCCGCGGCGACGCCGGCATCGGCAAGACGCGCCTGCTCGAGGCCTTCGCGGAGGCGGCGGCGCTGCGCGGCGCGCGTTGCCATCGCGTGCAGGTGCTCGACTTCGGGCAGGTCAAGGCGCGCCGGCCGCTCGCCGCCCTGTTCGCGAGCCTGCTCGCCCTGGAGCCCGATGCGAGCGCCGGGGAACGCGTCGCCGCCGTGCAGCAGGCGATCGCGGCGGGGCAGCTCCCGCCCGACAGCGTCCTGCACGCGAGCGGGCTGGCCGACGCGCCGCTCTCGCCCGGCCAGGCATCGATCGAACGAAACGTGGATGCGCAGACGCTGGAGCGCGGGCGCATCGAGGCGGTTCGGCGCCTGATCGCGGCGGCCTGCCGCGAGGCGCCGCTCCTGCTCGTGATCGAGGACCTGCACTATGCCGGCGGCGTGGAAGCGGCCCGGCTCGGAGAACTCGCGGCCTCCGTCGCCGGCGAGCGCGCTATGCTCGTGATGTCGACGCGGCCCGAGGAGGACCCGATCGACGCCGCGTGGCGCGCGCGGGCGCGCGGCTGCCCGCTCACCACGCTGGATCTCGCGCCGCTCTCCGACGACGAGGCACGTGAACTCGCGGCGAACCACCCGGGCCTTCCGGACGACGTCGTCGCCGATTGCATCCGCCGCGCGCAGGGTCACCCGCTGTTCCTGGACCAGTTGCTCGCGGCCGCCGGGGCCGGCGAACGCGCGCTGCCGGATTCGGTGCAGGCGCTGGTGCTCGCGCGCATGGAACGCCTCGCGCCGGGCGACCGGCAGGCGTTGCTCGCGGCATCCGTGCTCGGCCTGCGTTTCCCGCGCGGCGCGCTCGCGGCGCTCGCCCAGGGCGCTGATCCCGATGCGCTGGTGACCACCGGCATGCTCGAGGCCGACGACAGCGAACTCGCCTTTGCGCATGCGCTGGTGCGCGAGGCCGTGTACGAATCGCTGCTGCCGTCGA
>JBQTKF010000071.1:0-6588 GCA_052386355.1 Gammaproteobacteria bacterium | reverse complement strand
GAGATGATCACGGCAGCAGCGATCGTCACCGCGAACTGCTTGTAGAACTGCCCGGTCACGCCGCCGAGGAACGCGAGCGGCACGAATACGGCAGACAGCACCAGCGTGATCGCGACGATCGGGCCCGAGACCTCGCTCATCGCCCTGTGCGCGGCTTCGCGGGGCTTCATGCCGCCCTCGATGTGGCGTTCCACGTTCTCGACCACGACGATCGCGTCGTCCACCACGATGCCGATCGCGAGCACGAGCCCGAAGAGCGTCAGCACGTTGATCGAGAAGCCGAGCAGCCACAGCACCGCGAAGGTGCCGATGATGGAAACCGGCACCGCGACCAGCGGGATCAGCGAGGCGCGCCAGGTCTGGAGAAACAGCACGACCACGATCACCACGAGCGCGATCGCCTCCAGCAGGGTCTCGATGACGGAGGCGATCGAGTCGCGCACGAATACGGTCGGGTCGTAGACCACCGACCATTGCACGTCCTCGGGGAAGCTGTTCTCGAGCTCCTTCATGCGCTTCCGGATCGCGTCGGAGAGCTCGATCGTGTTCGCCCCCGGCGCCTCGAAGATCACGATGGCGGCCGCGTCCTCGTTGTTGAGCAGTGAGTGGATCGCATAGGTGCTGGCGCCGAGCTCGACGCGGGCCACGTCCTTCAGGCGCGTGAGCTGGTCGCCGTCCGCCTTCAACACGACATCGCCGAAGGCCTCGGGCGAGGCGAGGCGGCCCTGCGCATTCACCGAGATCTGGAGCACCGAGCCCGCGGGCGTCGGCGGGCTGCCGATGCTGCCGGCCGAGACTTCGACATTCTGCTCGCGGATCGCGGCGATGATATCGGTGGCCGACAGGTTGCGAGCCGCCGCCTTCGCGGGGTCGATCCAGACGCGCATCGCGTAGTTGCCGATGCCGAAGGCGACCGCCTGGCCGACGCCCGGCAGTCGCGCGAGCTCGTCGCGCACGCGCAGGTTCGCGAAGTTCGAGAGATAGAGCGCGTCGTAGGTCTTGTTGGGCGAGTCGAGGTGCACGACCAGGGTCAGAGTCGAGGACGCCTTGACCGTCGTGACGCCGAGCTGTCGCACCGCCTCCGGCAGGCGCGGCAGCGCCTGCGCCACGCGGTTCTGCACCTGCATCGCCGCGAGGTCGATGTCGGTTCCGCCCTTGAAGGTCACCGCGAGCTGCATGGCGCCGTCCGAACTCGACGACGACTTCATGTAGATCATGTTCTCGACGCCGTTGATCGCTTCCTCGAGCGGGCCGGCGACGGTGTCGGCGATGGTGCGCGGGTTGGCGCCCGGGTAGTTCGCGGACACGCTCACCGAGGGCGGCACCACGTCCGGGTACTCGGAGATCGGCAGACTTGGGATCGCGATCAGGCCCGCGACCAGGATCAGCGCCGACAGCACCGTTGCGAGGATCGGGCGGTCGATGAAGATCCGCGAAAAGTCGGTGTGCTTGGCCATCGCGGATCAGCCTGCGGCGGGGGCCTGGGCCGGCGGCGCCGGCGGCGGCAGGTTCGGCTGGTCCATCGGCACGTCGCGCGGGTTCACCGGCTGGCCCGGGAAGAAGATCTTGCGCATGCCGTTGACGATGACCTTGTCGCCGGGCGCGAGGCCGGACTGCACGACCCGCAGCCCTTCGATGGTCGGCCCTAGCGTGACGTCGCGTCGCTCGGCGGCGTTGTTGGCGCCCTGGATGTAGACGTAGCGGCGGTCCTGGTCGGTGAGCACCGCCTGCTCGTGGATCAGGAGCGCGTTCTCCTGCGAGCCGCCGAGCAGACGCACGCGCGCAAAGAGCCCCGGCGTGAAGACGCCGTCCGGGTTCGGCAGCACCGCGCGGGCGCGGATCGTGCCGGAGGCGGGGTCGAGCGCATTGTCCACGAAGTCCATCTCCCCCCGGTGCGGGAAGCCTTCCTCGTTCGCGAGGCCCACGAGCACGGGGTTGCGGGCATCGCGCGAACTCTCGCGCGTGCCATTCCTTGCGAGTTCCTGGTAGCGCAGGTAAGCGCGTTCGTCGCCGGTGAAGCTCACGTACACGGGATCCACCGACACGAGCGTGGTCAGCAACGTCTCGTTCGCATTGACGACGTTGCCGGGCTTCACGAGCGCGGCACCCGCACGGCCGGCGAAGGGCGCGGTCACGCGCGTGAAACCGAGGTCGAGCTCGGCGCGGGCGAGACGGGCCTGCGCGGCGAGGACATCGGCGTCCGCCTGCTGCGCCTCCATGCGGGTCGCGTCGAGTTCGCCCTGCGAGACCGCGCGCGCGGCGATCAGCTGCTCGGCGCGGATGAGGTCCTGCTTCGCGAGTGCGACGCGCGCCTCGGCGCGGGCGGCGTCGGCACGGGCGGCTTCGGCGGCCGCGGTGTACTCGCGGCCGTCGATCGTGAACAGGAGCTGGCCCCTGGCGACGAGGCCGCCTTCCTTGTAGTGCACGCGGCGCAGGTGGCCGGAGACGCGCGGACGGATCCCGGCGGATTCGATCGCCTCGATGTGGCCGCTGTAGTCATCCCATTCGGTGACGGACTTCTGTACGACCGCGGCGACGCTGACGTCGGGCGGCGGGAACTGCTGTTCGGCGTTGCCGCCGCAGGCGGCGAGCAGGACGGTGGCGGCGGCGGCGATGCCGCCGCGCAGGCGGCGCTCCATGGCCGCGGGCTTCTGGCGCAACATGGCTCAGGCTTCCTTGGCGACTTTTCTGGTGGACGGTCCGTTCGCGGACTGCGCGCCGCCCCATTGGCGCGCGAGTTCTTCCATCAGGGCGACGAGCTTCGCCCGCGCCGGGGCGGGCATCTGGTACATCTGGAACAGCTCCTGCCACATGAGCCCCTCGGCCGCGAGGTGCACGAGCTGCAGGCGCAGGTCGCGCTCGGTCCACTTCTTGCGGCCGAGTCGCTCGCGCAGTTCCTGCCGGCAGGGGTCCATCAGCGAGGGGTCGAGCGACGCGGCCGACAGCATCCCGCACAGGAACCGCCGGTGCGACTCGTCCTGGGCGTTCAGGGTGCGGATGAAGCCGAGCAGGCGGCCCGTCTCGGGGTCGCAGTCGCAGGGCGTATGGGCAGCCTCCGCCGCATCCCATTGCACGAAATCGGCCTCCAGGAGGCCACGCAGCAGGTCTTCCTTGGTGGGGAAGTGGTAGGTGATGCCGCCGCGGGTGATCCCGCTGACGTTCACCAGCTCGTCGAAGGTCAGCGCGCCGGTGCCGCGGTTCTCGACGATCTCGCGGGCGGCGGAGAGGATCTTCTGGCGGGCAGCGGGGGGCCGGGACATGGGCCCATAACTATACAGAACGTTCTGTACAGGTCAACTGAAAAAGGGGACGTTCACCTTTTCTGCAGTGCCAAAAAGGCGACTGTCCCCTTTTTCAGAGCCAGCCGCGGCGCTTGAAATAGAGGTAGGGCAAGGCCGCCGAAACGACAATGAAGCCGAGAGCCAGCCAGTAGCCGAAGGGCGAATCGAGTTCCGGCATGAACTCGAAGTTCATGCCCCAGATGCTCGCGAGCAGCGTCGGCGGCAGGAACACCGCCGCCGCCACCGAAAAGATCTTGATGATGTTGTTCTGCTCGATGTTGATCAGGCCGAGCGTCGCCTGGAGCATGAAGCTCGACTTGTTGGCGAGGAACGAGGCATGGTCCGCGAGCGCCAGCACGTCGCGCGACATGCTGCGATAGCGCGCCAGCAGGTCCTTCGGCATCTGGATCGCCGTGGACTGCTGGAGGAAGGTGAGCTGCCGGCCGAGTGTGACCAGGCTCTCACGTGCCTTACTGGTGAGGTCGCCGTCGCGGCCGATCCGTTCCATGACCGCGCGCAAGTCGCGCGCCCGCGTCACGCCCTTCTGCTCCGCCGCGAACACGTTCGCCGACAGGTCATCGAGGCCCAGGCCGACGCGCTCAAGCACGTCGGCGGTGCGCTCGATGATGGACTCGAGCAGGCCCGCAAGGATCGCAGGCGCGTTGGTCGCCGCCGCCGGGTGGCGCTCCGAATAGGCGATGAAGCGCCGGAACGGCAACGGGTCCACGTAGCGGTTCGTAATCAGCCGGTTGTGCGAGAGGATGAAGGTGACCGCGGCGTTCTCGGGACGATCGGTGTCGATCTTGGTGACCACGGTCGCCGTCATGTACAGCGTGCCGTTCTCCTCGTAGAGACGGGAGGAGGTCTCGATTTCGCGCATCTCTTCGCGCGAGGGCACGTCGATCGCGAGCAGGCGCTCGACCGCACGCTCTTCCGCGAGCGTGGGCTCGAGCAGGTCAACCCAGACGCAGGCCTCCGGGATGTCCGCCGGCGGCGGATCGAGGCGGTCCAGGCCCTGGCTGCCGGGAACGAAGCAGTTCAGCATGCCAGGCGCTCAGGGCAATCAGGTGGCGCCGCGCTCGCGTGCCGCCAGGTCATTGATGAGCTGGAACATCTGCTCGGCGCCGCCCGCCATCTCCTGGTCGGTGAAATACTTGCCCTGCACGAACATCATCGGCGTGTGGTCGATCCGGTAGCGCCGCGAGGCAGCCTCGGCCTGGCGCAGCTTGTTCTCGGTGGAGAACGTGCGGTAGTGGCGCGCGAAGTCCTCGGCCGAGACGCCGTGCGCGGCGAGAAAATCGCGCGCCGCCTTCTCGGTCGCGGCCGTGTCCACGCGGCCGTTCTTGATCTGCGTAATCGGCCCGCCGCCGCGGTGAATGCGACGGAACACTTCCATCTGGAGCTTGCCCACCAGTCCGAGTCCCTCGATGGTGTAGTAGAGCCGCGCGTCTTCCTTCGCGACCTCGTTCCAGATCACCGGCACGCGGCGCAGCGTGATCCACTCCGGCTTGGATTTCTCCCAGGCCTCGAGCGGCGCTTCGAGCGCATAGCAGGCGCCGCAGCCGTACCAGAATCCCTCGATCACCTCGATCTGCCCCGGCGAAACGCTGATCGGCTGGGCGACCGGCAGCGGCGCGAAGTGCTGCCCCTGCTTCCAGCGGTAGAGGTCGCCGGTCGCCGGCGCGGGCGTCGCAGCGGCGACTGCGGCCGCGATCGGACTCGTCGCGCTCGTCGCGGTGTCCACGGTCTCGCCGTCGCTGCTGCCGACGGCGGCGTCGAGCTGCGGCGGCGGGTTGAGCGGCTCGGCTGCCGCGACCTGCGCCGTGTCCTCCGCGGGGGCCCCTGCGGCCTGCGACTCGTCGGCTGCGGGCGCCGCGGGTTCCTTGCCGCAGGCGGCGAACGCGACCATGGCCGCGAGCGAAAAGATCAGTGCTCTCGTCATCGTTCCGGTCTCCAGGTGTCGTGGCGCTTCAGCGCAGGCCCTGCGTGTAGGAGGCGAGCGCGCGCATTTCATCGTCCGTCAGCTTCGACGCGACCACCTGCATGATGTCGTTGCCGGCGGCCTTGCGCCGGCCCTCGGCATAGGCCTTGAGCTGGGCGTAGGTGTAGACCGCATGCTGCGAGCGAAGTGCCGGGTACTTCGCCGGGGCGTTGCCCTTGCCCTGCGGGCCGTGGCAGGCAATGCAGGCCGGCAGTGCCCGCGAGGCGTCGCCGCCGCGGTAGAGCTTCTCGCCGGCCTTCCAGTTGGACGGGTCGGCCTCGAGGCCGGTCGGGGCCTGGCGCGCGAAGTGGGCGCCGAGATCCTGCATGTCCTGGTCCGTCAGCCCGAACGCCATCGGCGACATCAATACATTCTGGCGCGCGCCGCTCTTGAACTGCGCGAGCTGCCCGGCGATGTAGCCCTCGTCGAGCCCCGCCAGGCTCGGCCATTCCGGGTTCACGCTCGAGCCCGTCACGCCGTGGCAGGCCGCGCAGACGGCCGCTTTCTGGGAGCCGGCCTGGGGATCGCCGGCCGTCGCGGGCAACGCGAGCAGCGAGCAGGCGGCGAGCGTCACTGGCCATGCGAACTTCATGCGGACCCCAACTGCTAGACTCCCCTGCGGGCCGGGATTATACGCAAGGCCACGGCCCCTCCGTCCACCCAAAGATGTCCCGATACCCCCAGGCCCGGTTCCTGAAGAGCGCCGATTCGGCCGACGGTTTCGGCGACGACTCCGGCGCGGAGGTGGCTTTCGCGGGCCGGTCCAACAGCGGCAAGTCGAGCGCGATCAATGCCATCGTCGGGCGCAAGGACCTTGCCCGCACCAGCCGCACGCCGGGTCGCACGCAGCTCGTCAATTTCTTCGAAATCGTGCCCGGGCGGCGCATCGTCGACCTGCCAGGCTACGGCTACGCCAAGGTGCCGCCCAGGATGCGCGAGCACTGGCGGCTGCTGATGGACGAATACTTCCGGCGGCGTCAGTCGCTCGCCGGGCTCGTGATCGTGGTGGATGCGCGGCGCGGGTTCGGGGAGAGCGACGAGACGATGCTGGCGTACGCCGAAGCGCGCGGCTGCCCGGCGCACGTGCTGCTGACCAAGGCAGACAAGCTGTCGCGGGCGGAGGGGCAGAAGGTAGTGCAAGCCACGCGTCAGCTGCTCGATCGACGTGCGACTGCGCAGCTGTTTTCGGCCGAGTCTGGTGAGGGGCTGGACGGTGCCCGGGGGATGCTCGCGGAGTTGTTGCAGCCTCGAGGATAGCGGGTGCCGCGATCATGTCACCCGGTCTCGGTGTCATCGAGATCGGGGGAAGGCCAGGGTCGACCCTTG
>JBQTKF010000070.1:0-54203 GCA_052386355.1 Gammaproteobacteria bacterium | reverse complement strand
CCCGCCGACGTCGTCAAGTTGATCCAGTCGAAGGAAGCCACGTACTGCGACCTGCGCTTCGCGGACACGCGCGGCAAGGAACAGCACGTGAGCATCCCGGCGCGCATGGTGGACGAGGACTTCTTCGTCGACGGGAAGATGTTCGACGGCTCCTCGATCGCCGGATGGAAGGGCATCAACGAGTCCGACATGATCCTGATGCCGGATCCCTCGACGGCCATGATCGATCCGTTCTACGAGGAGACTACGCTGCTCCTGCGCTGCGACGTCGTGGAGCCCACGACCATGCAGGGCTACAGCCGCGATCCGCGTTCGCTCGCGAAGCGCGCCGAGGCGCACCTCAGGTCCACCGGCATCGCCGAGAGCGCTCTGTTCGGCCCCGAGAACGAGTTCTTCATCTTCGACAGCGTGCGCTGGGGCAACGAGCTCAACGGTTGCAGCTACCACATCGACTCGGTGCAGGGCGCGTGGAATTCGGCCACGCAGTACGAAGGCGGCAACCAGGGCCATCGTCCGGGCGTGAAGGGCGGCTACTTCCCGGTGCCGCCGGTGGACCGCTTCCAGGACCTGCGCACGGCGATGTGCAACGCCTGCGAGGAACTAGGCCTCAAGGTCGAAGTGCATCACCACGAGGTCGCGACCGGCGGCCAGGGCGAGATCAACGTCTCCGCGAATACGCTCACGAAGAAGGGCGATGAGGTCCTGCTCCTCAAGTACGCGCTATGGAACGTCGCGCACGGGCACGGCAAGACGCTGACCTTCATGCCGAAGCCGCTGGTCGGCGACAACGGCAACGGCATGCACGTGCACCAGTCGCTGCAGAAGGACGGCAAGAACCTGTTCGCAGGCGACCGCTACGCGGGCCTCTCGGACATCGCGCTCTACTACATCGGCGGCGTCATCAAGCACGCGAAGGCGCTGAACGCCTTCACCAATCCCGGTACCAACAGCTACAAGCGCCTGGTGCCCGGCTTCGAGGCGCCGGTGATGCTCGCCTACAGCGCGAGGAACAGGAGCGCCTCGATCCGCATTCCGTGGGTGTCGAGCCCGAGGGGCCGGCGCATCGAGGTGCGCTTCCCCGATTCGCTCGCGAACCCGTACTTCGCGTTCGCCTCGATGATGATGGCGGGCCTCGACGGCATCCAGAACAAGATCCATCCGGGCGAGCCCTCGGACAAGGACCTGTACGACCTGGAGCCGGAGGAGGCCAAGAACATCCCGGAAGTCTGCCATTCGCTCGACATGGCGCTCGGCCACCTCGACCGCGACCGCGAGTTCCTGAAGCGCGGCGGCGTGTTCAGCGACGACCTGATCGACGCCTACATCGCGCTGAAGGAAGGCGAGATGACACGCTTTCGGATGTCCACGCACCCGGTCGAGCTCGATATGTACTACAGCCTCTGAAACGGCGGGCGGCGGGGGCACAAGTTCACGGTTCCGGCCCCCGCTTTGTCAGCCCGGCGCGCCGCGGGATATGCTGTCGCCATGCGCATCTTTCTGCTGCTCGCCGGATTGTCCCTCTCCCTCGCGGCCTGGCCGCAGGAGATCTATCGTTGGGTGGACAAGGACGGCGTCGTTCACTACTCGGACCAGCCCGGCGCGCCGGGCGCGGTGCGCGTGGCGGTGATCGACCCGAATACCTTCAGCGCCGAGGAGTCGACGGACGCCGGCAGCGCTGCGGACAACGGCGCCGGCGGGGACGAGGAGCCGCAGGAATCGTCCTACCAGCGCCTCGCGATCGTGCAGCCGCAGGCGGACCAGGTGTTCTTCGGGGCGGATGCCACGGTGACGGTCGCGGTGGAACTCGATGGAACGCTCCAGCCGGACCACACGCTGGTGTTCTTCGTGAACGGCAATCGCCGCCCGGCCGATGGCGGGCTTGCACTGACGCTCAGCAATCTCGATCGCGGTTCGCACTTCCTGCGCGCGAGCGTGCTCGATCGCAACGGACAGCCGCTGATCACGAGTCAGCAGCTCGCCTTCCACATTCGCGAGCCCTCGGTCAATATGCCGCAGAGTCCGCAGAGTTCGCAGCGGCGGCAACCGGCGCAACCGCCGCCCCCGGTCAGGAACTGATCGCCGCCTGTCGGCGCGGAGGCGCGCGATGACGCGCGATCCCGCCCCCGGCTTCGATCCCTCGGGCATCCTCGATCAGCTCGCAACGGCGGTCCTCGTCGTCGATGGCGGCGACCGCGTCGTCTGGCTCAATGTCGCTGCGGCCGACCTTCTGGCGACGGGCCCGGCCGCCGTGCGCGGCCGCCCGCTGATGACGCTGCTGCAGGATGGCCGCGCGGTTGAATCGCTCCTTGCGCGCGCGCGCGAGGGCGGCGAGCCGCTCGCGCTGCGCGCCCTCGAGTTCGCGCCGGCGGCGCGCGGGGACATGCGCTATCAGGTGGACATCAGCCTCGCGCCATTGCCGGCGCCCGACTGCGTGCTGGTCGAGATCACGGACACCACGCGCCCTTCGCGCATGAACCGCGACTCGGCGCTGCTCGCCCAGCAGGGCGGCAGCCGCTTGATGGCGCGCCAGCTCGCGCATGAAATCAAGAATCCGCTCGGCGGCCTGCGCGGCGCTGCGCAGCTGCTGGAGCGCGAGCTGCCGGCCGAGTCGCTCCGGGAGTACACGCGCGTGATCATCGGCGAGGCCGACCGGCTGTCGGCGCTCGTGGATTCGCTGCTGGGTCCCGCGCGCCCGGTCCGCCGCGAGGCCGTCAACGTGCACGAGCTGATCGACCGCGTGTACTGGCTCGCACGCGCGGAGGCGCCCGAGGGCATCGCGATCGAGCGCGACTACGACCCGAGTCTTCCGCCGCTCGCGCTCGACCGTGACCTCATGGTGCAGGCGATGCTGAACATCGCGAGGAACGCGGTGCAGGCCGTCGGGGAGCGCGGCGCGATCACGATGAGGAGCCGCGCGCTGACGCAGGCGACGATCGGCGCGGAACGCCACCGGGTGGTGGCCTCCCTGCAGTTCGAGGACAACGGGCCGGGCGTGCCGTCCGAGCTCGGCGAGACGATCTTCTACCCGCTGGTATCGGCGCGCGAGGGCGGCACCGGCCTCGGGCTCGCGGTCGCGCAGGACATTGCGACCCGGCATGGCGGGATCATCGAGTTCGACAGCCGCCCGGGGCGCACCGTGTTTTCGCTGCTCTTGCCGATGGAGGGCCGACATGACTACGCCGCTTGAAGTGTGGCTGGTGGACGATGATGCATCGATCCGCTGGGTGCTGGAACGAGCGTTGCGCCAGGGCGGCCTTCGCGTACGCGCGTTCGAGCAGGCGGAAGCGGCGCTCGCGGCGCTCGCGGAGAAACGGCCGGACGTGCTCATGACGGACGTGCGCATGCCGGGCCTCGGGGGCCTCTCGCTGCTCGAGCGCGTGCGCCGCGACCATGCCGGGCTGCCCGTGATCGTAATGACCGCGCACGCGGATCTCGGGCACGCCGTCGCGGCCTACCAGGGCGGCGCGTTCGAATACCTGCCGAAGCCCTTCGACATCGACGAGGCGGTGGCGCTGGTGCGCCGTGCCGCAACTCAGCGCGGCCCCGGCGGACCGGCCACCGGCGACGCCGCCATTCCCGGCATCCTTGGCCAGGCGCCGGCGATGCAGGAGGTGTTTCGCGCCATCGGCCGGCTGTCGCGCTCGAGCCTCTCGGTGCTCGTCACCGGCGAGTCCGGCACCGGCAAGGAGCTGGTCGCGCGGGCGCTGCACCAGCACAGCCCGCGCGCCCGCGCGCCTTTCATCGCGCTCAACACCTCGGCGATTCCCTCGGACCTCCTGGAATCGGAACTGTTCGGCCACGAAAAGGGCGCCTTCACCGGCGCGGACACGGCGCGCCGGGGCCGCTTCGAGCAGGCGGACGGCGGAACGCTGTTCCTCGACGAGATCGGCGACATGTCGCCGGCATTGCAGACCCGGCTCCTGCGCGTGCTCGCCGAGGGCGAGTTCTACCGCGTCGGCGGCAACGTGCCGATCCGCGTCGACGTGCGCGTGATCGCCGCCACGCACCAGGAGCTCGATGCTCGCGTGCAGCAGGGCCGCTTCCGCGAGGACCTGTTCCACCGCCTGAACGTGATCCGGACCCACGTGCCGGCCCTGCGCGAGCGGCGCGGCGACATCCAGGAGCTGCTCGCGCACTACCTGGCGCTCGCCGCGCGCGAACTGGGCGTCGAGCCGAAGACGCTGACCGCGCGCGCCCGCGAGCGCCTCGTCGCATTCGACTGGCCGGGCAACGTGCGCCAGCTCGTGAACGCCGCGCGCCGGCTCACGGTGACCGCGCCCGGTCGCGAGATCCGCGAGGAGGACATCCCGCCGGATCTCGGCGGCGCGGGAGCGGCCCTGCCCGAGCCCGACGGCTGGTGCCGGGAACTGGAGACCTGGGCCGCGCGCCACCTGGCCGCGGGCGGCGCGCCGTTGCTCGAGGTCGCGGGCGCGCGCTTCGAGCGCACGCTCGCGCGCGCGGCGCTCGCGCGCGTGCAGGGCCGCCGCCAGGACGCCGCGAAGCTCATCGGCTGGGGGCGCAACACGCTGACGCGAAAGCTCCGGGAGCTTGGGATCGAGGGCTAGTTCAGGAGCCGCCGCAATCGGGCCCGCCGGCTCCGTCCGCCAGCGAGCCGGTCAATTCCGCGACGGTCCGCATGCCCGCCTCGCGCAGACAGGCCGAAATGCCCGAATTGATCTTCGGGCAGACCAGCGGGTCGTAGAACAGCGCGGTGCCGACGCCGACCGCGCTCGCGCCGGCGACGAGAAACTCGATCGCATCGGCGGCCGTGCAGATCCCGCCCTGGCCGATGATCGGCACGCGCGCGGGACCCGCCACCTCGTACACCTTCTTCACCATCAGAAGCGCGATCGGCTTGATCGCGGGCCCCGACACGCCGCCCTGCACGTTGCCGATCACGGCGCGGCGCGTCCTGGAGTCGATCACCATGCCGGAGATCGTGTTGATGACGGAAAGTCCGTCGCTGCCCGCCTCGATGCAGAGCCGCGCGTTCTCGCGGATGTCGGTCTGGTTCGGCGAGAGCTTGGTGATCAGCGGCTTGTTCGTCGCCCGGCGGCAGGCGGCGACCACGCGCGCGCTCATCTCCGGGTAATTGCCGAACTGCACGCCGCCCTCCTTGACGTTCGGGCAGGAGATGTTGATTTCCATCGCGTCGATCCGGGAGTCGTCGAAACGGCGCGTGACCTCGGCGTACTCGTCGATGGTCGAGCCGCAGACATTCGCGATGAATCGCGTCTCGCCGAAGTCGAGCGCGGGAAGGATATTCCGGACCACGTGGTCGACGCCGGGATTCTGGAGGCCGATCGCATTGATCATGCCCCAGGGTGTTTCGGTCACGCGATGGGGCGGGTTGCCGAGACGGGGCTTCGCGGTCGTACCCTTCAGCACGATCGCGCCGGCATCGCGGTTGGAAAAACCGGCAACGCGCGTGTACTCCTCGCCGAAGCCGACGCAGCCCGAGAGCAGCACGATTGGGGACGCGAAGCGCATCCCGCAGAATTCCAGCGCGAGTGAGGAATCCGGACCCCGGGATGGCTCGGTCACGGCATGATTATAGTGGGAGGCGCCGCCACCCGGCCTCGCGGAACGGACCATGTTCCACCTGATCCTGCTCGAACCCGAGATCCCGCAGAACGCCGGCAACCTCATCCGGCTCTGCGCCAACACGGCCGCCACGCTGCATCTCGTGCACCCGCTCGGCTTCGCGACCGGTGATGCGGGCCTGCGTCGCGCGGGCCTCGACTATCGTGATCTCGCGAGCGTGCAGGAACATCGCAATCTCGCGGCCTGCCTGGCCCGCCTGCGGGGCGCGCGCGTCTTCGCAGTCGAAACCACGGGCAGTGCGCGCTATTGCGACCCGGCCTACCGGGCGGGCGATGCCTTCCTGTTCGGGCGCGAGAGCACCGGTCTCCCGGCCGAACTGGTCGCGGCCTGGCCCGCGGATCTCGTGATCCGCCTGCCGATGCGGGCCGGCAATCGCAGCCTCAATCTCTCGAATGCCGCCGCGGTCGTGATCTTCGAAGCCTGGCGTCAGCTCGGCCATTCCGGAGCGGATTGAGCAGGGCGGCGCGGCCGCCCGGAAGCAACCCCGCCTACTGCCATTCACCGCCGGCGAGTTCGCGGATCTCGGCGCCGGTGTCGCGGCGCCGGACGCCATTCAGCGTCGTATCGCGCAGGAAGACCCGGCTGCCTGCGCCGGCGTAATAGGCGCCGTTCCTGCCTTCCACGTAGCTGTTGGAGATGTGCACCGTGGCGTCCTGGACCACCACGCCGGTGCGCGAAGCGACGATGCGGCTGTTGGTGATGTGCAGTTCGCAGCCCGCGCGCGCGGTGATCGCGTCGCCGTCCACGAAGATCCGGCGATTGTCGAGCTGCATCATGCGCGATCCTTCGCAGATGATCGGGTCCGCGATCTGCTGGCCGGCCTCGCCCCGGGCGGTCACGGCACCCGGCGCTGGCGCGGACACGATGCTGAGCCCCGGGCCGGTGACGCGGATGCCATCGCCCTGCCGTTCGACGGTGTAGTCGAGCTGCGTGGCGGCCGCCGGCACGGACTCAACGATTCCGGTCTGGGTCGCGTCTTCCGGTGCCGCCGCGGTTTCGGCGGCCTGAACCACAGCTGTCTGCGCGACATCCATTGCAGCGGGAGTCGTTGCGGCTGGCGCGAGCCACGCGGCCGGTGCCGCGGCGAGTTCGTTGAGCTTCACCACCCGCACTTCTCCGGTGCGGCGGTCGCGCACGGTGAAGACGGCTGCGCCCGCATCCACGGCCAGCACTTCCAGTTCAGGATTGCGCTCGAGCGCGGCGCGCGCCCAGTTCATGCCGGTATCGGCCCTGTCGGCGGGCGGCGGAGTGGCGCGTTCGCAGGCGGCGATCATCAAGCCGGCGAGGAAGGCCAGCGCCGCAGTGCGGGGCGGCGACCACGTTTCCGTGCGGTGTCGGACAGCCATCTGGATCTCCTGTCCGTTGGAGCTTCGCGGACGGCCGTATGTTCATCCCGGATGCGCCGCCAGTCCAATGCCTGCGGACTGCCACCGCCCGCGGATTGACATAATCGCCTGCCGCGGAATCGTCTCAGTCCTCCGGCGTCACCACGCGCTGCAACATCGATTCGACGACCTGGCGGATCGGCACGCCCTGGTGGAGCACCTCGTAGACATGCCGGCAGATCGGCATGTCCACGCCGTGCTTCGATGCGACGGCATGCACGGCCTTCGCCGCGTGAAAACCCTCGACCACCTGCCCGATCTCCGCGATCGCCTGCTCGACCGGCTTTCCGCCCGCGAGCGCCCTGCCGAAGCGGCGGTTGCGCGACTGGTCGTCGGTGCAGGTCAGCACGAGGTCACCGAGTCCGGCGAGGCCCATGAGCGTCTCGCGCCTAGCGCCGAGGGCGACGCCGAGCCGCACGAGTTCCGCAAGCCCGCGCGTGATCAGGAACACGCGGCTGTTCGAGCCGTAGCCCAAGCCGTCCGACACGCCGGTCGCGATCGCGATGACGTTCTTGACCGCGCCGCCGATCTCGACGCCGACGATGTCCGTCTGCGTGTAGGCGCGGAAAGCGCCGGAGGAAATCCGCTCCGCGAGCGCCTGCGCGAAAGCGCCGTCGCTGGAAGCGACGGCGATCGCCGTCGGCATGCCGAGCCCCACCTCGCGTGCGAACGTCGGCCCCGACAGCACCGCGACGGGCACCGACGGCCCGAGCACCTCCTGCGCGACCTGGTGCGGCAGCTTGCCGGTCGAGAGTTCGAATCCCTTGCTGGCCCAGGCGACGCGGGCGCGCGGGCCGAGCATCGGCTTCAGCTGCTGCAGCATGAGCCGCAGCACGCCCGAAGGTACGGCGAGCACGAGATCCTCGCCGCATCCGACGGCTCGCCGCAGGTCGGGTTCGATCGCGAGCGCGGCGGGAAACTCCGCGCCCGGCAGGTAGCGCTCGTTACGGCGCGTGCGCGCCAGCAGTTCCGGTTCGTCTTCGGCCCGGCCCCACAACACCGTGGACCCGCCGCCGCGCGCGAACTGGATCGCGAGCGCCGTGCCCCAGGAGCCGGCGCCCAGCACCACGATCGGCCGCATCGCGGCTCAGTTCGTGGGGCCGGCCGGCTGCGCCTGTTGCGCCTTGCGGGCGGCGGCTTCCTGCAGCGAACGCTCGAACAGCGCGTCGAAGTTGACGTGCGGCAGGAGGAACGGCGGGAATCCGCCCTTGGTCACGACGTCCGAGACGGTCTGGCGGATGTACGGGAACAGCACGTTGGGCGCGAAGGAGCCGAGGATGCGCCGCGTTTCGTCGGCGCCGAAGCCGCGCACCAGGAACACGCCGGCCTGCTTCACTTCCGCGAGGTAGACGGCGACGTCGCCGCTCTTGGCCTCGAGCGTCACTGACAGCACGACTTCGTGCGCGTCCTGCCCGACGGGGCTCGACACCGTGCTCAGGTTCATGGACATCTTGGGATCCTGCGGCTGCACCGGCAGGAACGGGCCCTTGGGCGACTCGAACGACAGGTCCTTGATGTAGACCGTTTGCAGCGCGACCGCGGGGCCCTGCCCGTTCTGCGCCGGATCACCGGCGCCCGCCGGGGTGGTGTTTTCGTCAGCCATCGTCATTCCTCGCTTGTATCAGTCTCGACAATTCGCCGTCCTTGTCCATGACGGCCAGTTCTTCCGCGCCGCCGATGTAGCGGTCGCCCAGATAGACCTGCGGCAGCGTGCGCCGTCCGCTCTTCGCGAGCAACTCTTCCCGCAAACCGGGGCGGTCCTCGACGCTCACCTCCCGGTACGGGATCCCGCGCCGGTCGAGCAGCGCGAGCGTCCGGATGCAGTGACCGCAGAATCCGGCCGTGTAGACGGTGACCGCGCCGTGCCCCGCCACGGCTCAGGCCTTCACGACCGGCAGATTCTCCTGCTTCCAGGCCGCGAGTCCCCCGCGCAGGCTGAATACGTCCGTGGCGCCGGCGCGCGCGAGCGTGCGAAGCGCGGCGCCGGTGGTCGTGCCGTTGTCGCAATAGAGGATCAGCTTCTTGCCGGAAAGCCGCTCAATCGCCCCGGGGTCCGAGGCAACCTGGTCGCCCGGGATGTTGCGGGCGCCCGCGATATGCCCGTCCTTGAACTGGTTGGCGGCGCGCAAGTCGACGAGCACCGCGCCAGCGTTCATCAGCCGGATCGCCTCGTTCGGCGCAACTGCCCGGGATCCCTCGCCGCGGCGGCGGATCTCGAACGCCAGCACGAGCGCCGCCATCACGACTGCGGCGCCAGCGAGCAGCGGATGATTGGTGAAATAATCGAGCAGTCGGTCCATGGGGCGGGTCGCAGCCGGTCGCGCGGCGGGTCTCAAAATGGCCGCGCATTATATCAGCGCCGTCCGGGAATCCCGGCGGGCGCCGTGGCAGAGGGTTTAGTCCTGACGAATCAACGGGTTGCCAAATTCCGACGCCTGGCTCCGATGCTCGCCGCGACCGCACTCGCCCTGGCTGCCGCCACTTGCCCGGCGGCCGAGCGCGACCCGGAAAAGGAACTGCGCCAGGTGCGCGAGCGCATCGAGGAATTGCAGCGCGCGGTGCGCCGGGACACCGACCGGCGAGACACGCTTTCCGCGCAACTGCGCGATGCCGAGGAGAACGCGCAGGGTGCGCGCTCGCGCCTGCGCGAGGCGCGAAGGCGCCTTTCGGAGAGCGATGCGCGCCTGGAACAGCTCACGACCGAACGCGGGCGCAACGAGCGCGAACTGGCGGAACAGCGCGCGGCGCTCGCGGCGCAGATGCGCGCCGCCTACATGGGCGGTCGCGAGGAGCAGGTGAAAGTGCTGCTGTCGCAGGAGGACCCGGCGGCTTTCGGCCGCATGATGACCTATTACGGCTATCTCGGGCGTGCCCGCGCCGTGAAGATCCAGGAGATCCAGGCGCTGGCTGCGAAGCTCGAGCGTGCGCTCGCCGAGGAAAGCGCCGAGCGCGAACGGCTCTCGTCGCTCGAGGCCGACAGCCGCCGCGAACTTTCCGCAGTGGACAGCGCGCGCGCGGAGCGCACGCGTGCACTGCGCGCCGTGAGCGCGCAGATCCGCAACCAGAGCGACTCCATCGCGAAGCTCAAGCGCGAAGCCGCGGCGCTCGAGAAACTGATCGCCGACCTGCGCAAGGCGCTGCGGGACCTTCCGCCCGGCGCCGGGCAGGCGTTCGAGAAGGTGCGCGGCCGTCTTGCCTGGCCGGTGGCCGGCAAGATCACGGCACGCTACGGCCAGCCGCGCGGCGGCGGGCTCAGGTGGAATGGCGTCATGATCGAGGCGGGGCGCGGCACGGAGGTGCGCGCACTGTATGAGGGCCGCGTCGCCTACGCCGACTGGCTGCCTGGCATGGGGCTTCTGCTCATCATCGACCACGGCGGCTACATGAGCCTCTACGCGCACAACGAGCAGCTCCACAAGTCGGTGGGCGATCGCGTCGAAGGCGGCGAAGTGGTCGCGACGGTGGGCGACAGCGGGGGCCGCAGCCAGCCCGGCCTGTACCTCGAAATCCGCCAGGGCGCGAAGCCGGTGGATCCGGTTCCGTGGTTCCGGCGCCCGGCGCCGTAAGTAGCTGATTCCAGCCCTGAATTTCTTTCCGGCACCCCGGAAACTGCCGATTACGTCAAAGCGCTCCCGGCCCGGATCGGCGAGGCTCTGTCAGATGGCCGGAGGTGTTTCCCGGCCGGGGATGAACCCGAATCGTGGCCACGCCCGCCAATATCGAACTGCCACAGCATCTGTCGAGCGCGAAGCCGAATCTCGACCCGTACGGCCACCTGCTGCGGATGCTGATGCCGCGCGCGCTCGGCATCGCGTTTTACGATGCCAGGGGCGCGCCACTCTGGGTCGCGGATGGCTACGACGGCCCCGATCCGCTGCCGCTGGTGCAGACCGCGCTCGCCAAGCCGCCGCCCGCGACCACCGCGCGCATCGACGGCTTTGCGCACGATCATGAGGGCGCGCCGGCCTATGTGTTCCGGCTGCGCAACAGCGAGGGCGAGCTGATCGCGATCGCAGCGCTCCTGACGCGCGGCGGCGAGAACCGCCCGTACTCCTTCGTGCAGTCGCTGGTGCAGCCCGCGCTCGAATGCCTGCAGCGAGAGCTCGAAGCGCGCGCCAGCGTCGGCTTCCTGACCCGCGACCTGCGCTCGCGTGACGAGGACCTCGACCTGCTGCTGCGCGTCGCCCCCGAAGATCCGGCCGGCACGGCTTCCGGCGACGAGCTCGGCGCGCTGGTGCAGACCTGCGTCGATCATCTCGGCTGCTTGCTGGGCGCGCTGGTGGTGCCCGAGCGCGGCGTCGCGGTCTGCAAGGCGCCGCTCTCGCAGAAACCGCAACTCGAGATCCTGACAAAAATCCACAGGCACCTGCTCAACTGGGCGCAACTGCAGCGGCGCAACCTGGTGATCAACAAGATCAAGGCGCGGCCGATCGATTTGCCGCCGTACAAGATCCTGTGCACGCCCGTGCGCCACGCGTCCGGGCGCGTGATCGGTTTCCTGGCGATGTTCCGCGAGGAGAACGCCCCCAACTTCGACCCGCGCACCGAGCGGCTGGTCGAGCTCCTTTCCCGCAAGACGACCGCGACGCTGCAGGCCAATTTCGACGCGCTGACTTCGCTGCTGACGCGCTCGGCCTTCGAGACCCAGGTGCGAGGCGTGCTGGCCGCGCGCCGGGAGTCGAAGCCGGACTGCGTGCTGTACCTCGACGTGGACCGGCTGCACGTCACCAACGACAACTACGGCATGCACATCGGCGACGAGGTGATCGGCAAGGTCGCGGAAGTGCTGCGGAAGAAGCCCCGGCCCGCGGCGCTGGCGGCGCGCATCGCCGGGGACCGCTTCGCCGTGTTCCTGCCTGACTGCACGCTGGAGTTCGCCCAGCAGATCGCGGACCTGCTGCGGCGGCAGTGCGCGGAGCTCACCTACCTGCGCGGCGAGGGCACGGTGCAGGTCTCGGTCAGTGTCGGCGTGGCGCAGCTGCCGGACTCGCAGAATCCGCTCGCGCACGGCCTCGCCAACGCCGAGATCGCCTGCAAGGCGGCCAAGGACCGCGGGCGCAACCGCACCGAGATTTTCCAGGATGCCGACCAGAGCATCATGCGCCGGCACACCGACGTGCTCGTCGTGCAGCGGCTGCACGCGGCGCTGGCGGAAGACCGCTTCACGCTGTTCGCACAGCCGATCCTGCCGCTTTCCGGCGACCGCGGCGAGCCGCGCTTCGAAATGCTGCTGCGCATGGTGGCGGAGGACGGCGAGCTGCTGCCGCCCGAGAAGTTCCTGTCCGCCGCGGAGCGCTACCAGATGCTGCCGGACGTCGACCGCTGGGTGGTGAAGAATTCATTGGCCGCACTCGCTTCCTGCTCCGGGGTCCTCGAAGGCCGTGGCATCCGCTTTTCGCTGAACATCTCCGGCCCCTCGATCGCTTCGGAAGAGTTCCTGGAATTCCTCGAGTGCAGCGTTCGTGAATCGGGCGTTCCGCCGGAGACGCTGTGCTTCGAGTTGACCGAGACTTCGGCGGTGTCAAACCTGCAGCGCGCCGACCGGCTGATGCAGCGGCTGCGTGCAATGGGCTGTACCTTTGCGCTCGACGACTTCGGCACCGGACTTTCGTCGCTCGCCTACCTGAGGGCACTGCCGGTCTCGGTGCTCAAGATCGACGGCGCTTTCGTGCGCGACACGGGCGACAACCAGCGCACCGAATCCATGGTGCGCGCGATCGCGCAACTTGCCCACACCATGGGCATGGAAACGGTGGCCGAGTACGTGGAGACCGACGCTTTGCGCGAGCGCATGACCGCCCTCGGCGTCGATTTTGGCCAGGGCTTTGCGATCGGCCGGCCGGTGCCGCTTGCCGACGTGCTGGGCGACCTCGCCCTGTACGAGGTAGCCGAGGCGCCGGCGCCGCCGGCCGCCTGAGTTCGCCGCAAGGCGGGCGCCGGGCCGGCGGCATGGAGCGCATTGCGTGCGGCGGGTACGATAAGCGCATGAGCCAGCCGAGACGGACCCTGTTTGCCACGCTGCTGGGCTGCCTGCTGGGCGTGGCCCTCAGCGGGGGTGCGCTCTGGCTGGCCAGCCGCAGCCGCGGCGACAGCGGGCTTCGACACGACGACGCGCACCTGCTGTCGGAGGTCATGGGACGCATCCACGACGATTATGTGGACCGCACCGACGACCACGAACTGATGCAGGACGCGATCCGCGGCATGGTGCAGGAACTCGATCCGCATTCCTCGTTCATGGACGAGAACGAGTTCGAGGACCTTCGCATCGCCACCGAGGGCAACTATTCCGGCATCGGCGTCGAGGTCACGGCCGAGTCCGGGGCCATCGTCGTGATCGCGCCGATCGACGGTTCCCCGGCGGCGCGCGCCGGCATCCGGCCGGGCGACCTGATCCTCGCGGTGGACGGCGGCGCCGTGGAGTACGCGAAGCTCGCGGACGCGATCGCGCGCATTCGCGGCGAGCCCGGTACCGTCGTGAACCTGACCATCGGGCGCAAGGACGCGCCGCAGCCGCTCGACGTTCCGGTCGAGCGCGCGATAGTCGCCGTGCATTCGGTGCGCCAGGAACTGCTCGAGCCCGGGCTCGGCTACCTGCGCATCTCCCAGTTCAGCGACACCACCGGCGCCGATGTCGGCAATGCGCTGCGCGCACTGCAGCGCGAAGCGGGCGGCTCGTTGCGCGGCCTGGTGCTCGACCTGCGCAACAATCCGGGCGGCGTGCTGGACGCGGCGGTCGAGGTGTCCGATGCATTCCTCGACCGCGGCGTGATCGTGTCGGCCGAAGGACGCTCGAAGGAATCGCGTTTCCGCATGGAGGCCGGCGCCGGCGACCTGACGCACGGCACGCCGATCGCAGTGCTGGTCAACGAGGGGTCCGCCTCGGCATCCGAGATCGTGGCGGGCGCGCTGCGCGACAACGGGCGCGCAAAGATCCTGGGCCGGCGTACTTTCGGCAAGGGCTCGGTACAGACCGTGATGCCGGTCGGCGACGGCCAGGCACTCAAGCTCACGACCTCGCGCTACTACACGCCTTCCGGCGCGTCGATCCACGAGAAGGGCCTCGAACCGGACGTGGTGCTGCCGGCCCAGGAGGCGGCGGCGCTCGGCGGCGGCGGCCGCCTGCTCGAGCGCGACGCGGAGGTGCGCGCCGCGGTGTCCTGGCTCAAACACGGCGATGCGGCCCTGGTCGCCGCGCAGTCCGCACCGGATCATCGATAAGGCAATGAAGCGGGTCCTGGTGCCGCTCGCGGAGGGCTTCGAGGAACTCGAGGCAGTCACCATCATCGATATCCTGCGCCGTGCCGGCATCGAGGTCGTGGTCGCCTCGCTCGCCGGTAGCCCGGTCACCGGTTCGCACGGCCTGCGCATTTCCGCCGACACGCCGCTTGCCGCGCTTGCGGAACAGGACTTCGACATGGTCGCGTTGCCGGGCGGCATGCCGGGCGCGGAGCATCTGAGGAAGGACGCGCGCATCGGCGAGCTGCTGCGCCGCCAGCGCCAGAAAGGGCGGCCGGTCGCGGCGATCTGCGCGGCGCCGATGGTGCTCCAGGCCGCGGGCGTGCTCGAGGGCCGGCGCGCGACCAGCTATCCCGGCTTCCTCAAGGACGCCAGGAACACCACGGTGGTGAGCGATGCGGTGGTCGCGGATGACGGCGTCATCACCTCGCGCGGACCGGGCACCGCGCTCGACTTCGCGCTCGCGCTGGTGGCGGAGCTCGCGGGATCCGGCGCGCGGCGCAGCATCGAGAGCGGCCTGCAGCGCGAATCTACGGGAGCCCGGTGACCGCGATGCAGGAAGGGTCGGCATCCGAACCGCTGCCGGGCACGCGGCGGGCGGCGGTGGTGCGCGACGAGCATTCGAGCATGCTGAAGAGCCTCACCCGCGTGGACTGGCTGGTGTTGCTGGTGGTCGCCCTGTACGCGATCGTGCTGCAGGACCCGCCGGCGTCGCCGCGCTGGCTGTACGCGGCGATCGCGGCCTACACGCTCTTCGTCATCGCCTTCCGCTGGCGCGGCTTCCCGGTGCAGGGCACCGGCGCACGCATCGCGCTCGGCGCCGCGGCGATGGTCGCGTTCATCACCATCGTCGCGATCCAGACGGGTGGCTCGGCGAGCCCGATGGTCAACCTGTACCTGCTGCCGATCGTATTGGTGGCGATGACGCTCGGCGGCCGTGGCGCGCTCGTGATCTTTGCAGGCGTGGCGCTTGCGTGGCTCTCGGTCATCGTGGGCGAGGGACCGCTGCCGCGGCCCGCCGCGCTTGCCGCGCGCCTGTTCGGCGAACTGGGGCCCTACGCGCTCGTCGCCTACCTGACGCAGGCGCTCGCCGGCACGATCATGACGGCGCGCCGGCGCATCGAGGAGATGGCGGAGCGGGACGGACTTACGGGCATGCTCAACCTGCGCACTTTCCGCGCGGTGCTGAACCGCGAGCATGAATTGCGCGCGCGCCACGGGCGCGGCGGCTACGGCGTCCTCCTCGTGGACATGGACGACCTCAAGCAGCTCAACGACGCGCATGGCCACCAGGCCGGCAACCGCGCGATCACGACGGTCGCGGGCGCCATCCAGCGCGCGATCCGCACCACCGACATGGCGGCGCGCTACGGCGGCGACGAATTCATCGTGTTTCTGCCGGAAGCGACGGCGGAAGTGTCGGAGGCGGTCGCGCAGCGCATCCGCAACAACGTCTATCGGAGCCTGTTCCCGGTCGGCGAGCGCCTGCAGCGGGTGACGGTGAGCGTCGGTACCGGGAGTTACCCGCGCGACGGCGCGCAGTGCGACGACATCGTGGCGGCCGCGGATACGCGCCGGCAGCGCGACCGCGAGCTGCGCCGCGAAGCGGCTGCCGGGGCCACCACCTGAAGCCCGCGCTTTCGGCATGAAGCGCCAGGGGCGCGGTTACATGCAGGCATTCGAGACGCACGCAGGCCGCGGCGTGCTCTGGCGCGCGCTCACCGACGCCGCGGCCCTCAGGATCTGGTATGCGGCGGATGCCGTCGTAGAGCCGCGCCTCGGCGGGCGCCACTCGGTGACGTCGCGCCTGTTCGGGCGACGCGACTCCACCATCGAGCACTTCGAACCAGGCATGCGGCTGCAGCTTCTGTATGACCCGAGCCCCGACTGGCCGCCGCTCGACGAGAGCGCGCTGGTGGAGGACTTCCTGATCGACGAGCGCAAGGGACAACGCACGCTGCGCGTGGTCGGGTCCGGGGTCCCGCCGGGCGACGAGTGGGAACGCACGCTGGTGCGGCTGCGCACCGGATGGGCGCTGGCATTCGCGCAACTGCAGATGCGCCTGCGCGACGGCAGCATCGGAGAAACCGCATGAACCGCAGGGCGGCGCTTGCACTGGCATTCCTCGCCTGCGCGCAGGCCGGCGCGGAATCGCTCGTGCTCTCCGGCGGCACCGTCGTGGACGGCTATGGCGGGCCGCCGATCGCGAACGGCGTCGTGGTCATCGAAGGCGATCGCATCGTGGCCGTCGGCGGCCGCGGCCAGGTGCCGGTGCCGGATGGGGCGCGGGTCATATCGACCGAAGGCATGACCGTGCTGCCCGGCCTCTGGGACCTGCAGGTGCGCACGATGCGCCTCGGACACGGTGACGATGCGCGCTGGAACGAGACCTACGCCCCACTCGCGGAACGGGTGGTGATGCCGATGGCGGCGCGCCAGCTGCTGCAGGCAGGCGTCACGAGCGCACGCGATACGGGCGCACCGCTGGAGGCCGCGATCAACGTCCGCCGCAGGATCCGCGAGCACCTGATCGAGGGACCGACGCTCTACGTCTCGGGTCCGGCGCTGCGCAAGCTGGTACCCGAGGGCACGGAATCCTGGCAATGGGCGGTGAACGGCGCGGCCGACGCGAAAGCCAGGGTGATCCAGCTGGCGGAAGCCGGCGTCGATTACCTGCTGCTCGCGGAAGTGGACCTGTGGACCGACGAGGAGCTGTCGGCCGCCATCGTCGAGGCGAGGGCGCGCGGCCTGCCCGTGCACGCCTATGCCGAGCGGCCCGCAGACGTCGAGCGAGGCGTCGCGTCGGGGCTCGATGGTTTCCTCGGCACGTCCATGGGCGTGACGGCATTTCCCGGCAGCGTCGTGCTCGCATTGCACCAGCGGCTGCTGGATCCGTCGCCGCGCGCGCTCCGGTGGACGCCAGCGATCTCCGCGCTGCTCAATTTCGAGTCGCTGCGCACGAACCCGGAGCCGCTCGACGATCCGCGCATCACCGGGGAGCTGCCGCCGCTGGTGGCCGCCGACGTGCTCGGCTCGCTCGCGAACCCCGATCGCGTCAGCTGGTTCGAAATGCCGGCCTCGAAGGCGCGCACGCTGTGCTCCAAGCTGCGCCAGCTCGACGAGGCCCGCATCCAGCTGCTGATCGGCTCCGACGCCGGCGTCCCCGGGCACCTGCATTCGCGCGCGACTTGGCAGGAGATCGAGTTCTGGGTGCGCGAATGCGGCATGCCCGCTGGGCGCGCGATCCAGGCAGCGACCCACGGCGCGGCAACGGCGATGGGCGTCGCCCACGAGAGCGGTGCGCTCGCGCCCGGCAAGTATGCGGACGTGATCGCGGTGCGCGGCGACGCACTGCGCACCCCGGGCCTGCTGCAGAACGTGGACGTTGTCATCAAGCGGGGCCGTCGCGTACGCTGAGGCGCCCGGAACCGGGCAGGGGACGCCAGGCATGACCGTCTTCATCGTACGCGCGCTGATCGCAGCCCTCGGCCTGTGGCTCGCGACCGAGTGGGTGGACGGGATCCAGGTCTCTACCGCGACCACGCTGATCCTGGCGGCGTTGCTCCTCGGCATCGTGAATGCAATCGTCAAGCCGATCGCCGTGATCCTCACGTTTCCGTTCACGCTGGTGACTCTGGGGCTGTTCCTGCTGGTGGTGAACGCCGCCATGCTGGGCCTGGTGGCCGCGCTGCTGCCGGGCTTCAGGATCGCGGGCTTCTGGCCCGCGTTCTGGGCCGCGCTCATCGTGAGCGCAGTGAGCTTCATCGGCAACGCGATGTTCAATCCGCGCAAACTCTCGCGCGACAACGACTGACCGCAAAGGACCGCGCCGCCATGGGGATCGCACTGCGCCTGACGGTGATGAACTTCCTGCAATTCTTCGTGTGGGGAGCGTGGCTCATCTCCTTCGGCACCTACATGATCGTGACGCTCGGCTTCACGGGGGGCCAGGTCGGGAGCGTCTACGCGACGATGGGAGTGGCCGCGCTCTTCATGCCGGGCCTCATGGGCATCGTGGCCGACCGCTGGGTGAACGCGGAACGGCTCTACGGAACCCTGCATCTCGCCGGCGCGGGCCTCCTGTTCTGGGCAACCACGGTCCGCGACTACGACACCCTGCACGTGATCATGCTGCTGAACGCGATGGTCTACATGCCGACGATCGCGCTGAACAACGCGATCTCATACCGCGTGCTCGAGCAGCGCGGCTACAACGTGATTCAGAAGTTCCCGCCGATCCGCGTCTGGGGCACGGTCGGCTTCATCGTCTCGATGTGGATGGTGGACCTCGCGGGCTGGACCCAGAGCGCGCTGCAGCTCTACATCAGCGCGGGCGCCGCGCTGTTTCTGGGGTTGTACGGCTACACCATGCCGGCCTGCCCGCCCGCGCGCGACGTGGCGAAGAAGAGCATCGCTTCCGCGCTTGGACTCGACGCGCTGGTCCTGTTCAGGCGCACGCAGATGCTGGTGTTCTTCGTCTTCGCGATGATGCTGGGCGCGGCGCTGCAGATTACCAACGCCTTTGGCGGCGCGTTCATCGCGGACTTCGCGACGATTTACCCGGACTCCTTCGGAGTGCGGCACCCGAACATCCTGATCTCGATCTCGCAGATCTCCGAGACGCTCTTCATCCTGACGATCCCGTTCTTCCTTCAGCGCTTCGGCATCAAGATCGTGATGCTGATCAGCATCCTCGCCTGGGTGTTCCGCTTCGGCCTGTTCGCGGTCGGAGACCCCGGTGCCGGGCTGTGGATGCTGGTGCTCTCGATGATCATCTACGGCATGGCCTTCGATTTCTTCAACATCTCGGGGTCGCTCTACGTGGACCGCGAGGCGGCGGGCGACATCCGCGCAAGCGCGCAGGGCCTGTTCATGATCATGACCAACGGCCTCGGCGCCTATTTCGGCAGCATGGCGGCCGGCATGGTGGTCGACTACTTCACGGTGGACGGCGCGAAGGACTGGCAGAGCATCTGGTTCACGTTCGCGGGCTACGCGCTGGTGCTCGGGCTGCTGTTTCCGTTCCTGTTCAGGTACAAGCACGACCCGGCCGCGAGGGCGGCGGCCCGCCACTGAAAAGGGTACGCACCCCTGTTTTCTCCGGGGAAAATACGGGCGCGTCCCCTATTGCTTCTGCGCGACGATCTGCAGCACCAGCGGGGTGACCAGGAGGGTGGCCGGCGCAGCCTCGGCCTCCGCGAACTCGCGGCGCACGGCTTCGGCCCATGAGGCCTCGATGGCGCCGAGCGCCGCCTGCTGCTCGAGGTGGATGCGGATGAACGACGCCGGCCACTGCCACATCTCGTCCGCGGGCCGCAGGCAGTAGATGCGCGGGATCAGCCCGCGCACCGCGAAGCCGCGTTCCTCGAGCAAGCCGAGCACCGGCTGGGCGACGTTCGGTTCGCCCCCCGCCGCGCGCCAGCCTTTCATCACCTGCGCCGCGAATTCCTGCTGGCGCGGGCGCGAGGGCACGAAACGGAAGGTTTCGTAGGCCAGGTACTCGTGAAAGATCGCGAGCCCGCCGGGGCGCAGGCTGCCTGCGATCTTGTCCACGAGCAGCGCCGGCGAGGAAACGAAACAGGCGACCCAGCGGATCCAGGCCGCGTCATAACCACCGCCCGGCAGCGCGTCGGTCATCAGGTCGAGTTCCTGGTAGCGGACGTTCGCGAAGCCGTGGCGCGCGAGCATGTGGCGCCCGGCGTCCACGAAGCGGCCCGAGCGCTCGACGGCGACCACTTCGCCGGAGGGACCCACGATCTCTGCGAGATCGGCCGCCGCGTAGCCGGGACCCGCGCCGACATCGAGCACGCGCGCGCCGGGGCCGATGCCCGCGCGCTCCCAGCAGTCGGACACGGCGGGGCGCCAGACGCGGTGCTGCAGGCCGAGGCGCTGCAGTTCCTCGTCGTGCGTGCCGAGAAAGTAGTCGCGCTCCTGCTTCACTGCGCCTTCTTCGCGGGCCACGGATGCAGCTGGAAATCGAATGGCTGGCCCCGGACCAGCCCGGTCACGAGCAGGAGCGCCATCGCCTCGGTGTAACGCGCCGTGCGCAGCGGACCGACGTCGATGGGTTCGAGGCCGATCCCCTTCGCGAGCGCGGCAACGCGCGCCTTGGCGCCGGCATCGTCGCCGGAAACCGGCACGCTCACCCGGCCGCCGGCGGTGGCCGGGTGCGCCATCACCGTGTAGTAGACCGTGTTGAAAGCCTTGACCACGCGTGCGCCGGGCGCGAGCGACTGCACCCACTCGCCCATGGACTCCGTCTTGATCGGCGCCGCGACCACCACGCCGTCGCGCACGCCGAGGCCGTTCGTGACGTCGATGATGAGCTTGCCGTCCAGATTTCCCAGCGCGGCAACGGTCCCCTCGACCGCGGACCACGGCACCGCGAGCACGATCGTGCCGCAGGCGGCGGCGGCAGCCGCCTGCGTGTCGGCGCCCGCGTCCTTGCCGGTGCGCGCGACGAGATTCTGCACGCGCTCGTCGGCGGGCGTGCGCGACCCGTAGACGATGCGCTCGCCCAGGCCGGCGAAGCGCGGCCCGAGCGCGCCGCCGACCGAGCCGGTGCCGACGATGGCGATGCAGTCGCCGGAATCGGCCGCCGCCGCGGGTGCCGCGAGCAGGGCCGTCGCCAGAATTGCGCACAGATGCTTCATGGCCGTCACTCCTGGTCCCTGGTCCTCAATGCCTTGCCGTGCTTCAGGTAATGGTTGATGCGCTCTTCCCACTCCCGCATGAACTGCACGTAATACTCGGCCGTGAACGACGCGACGAAGACGTCGCCCTGCGGCCCGAGGCTGGTGTGGCTGTAGGTCACGCCGGCCTCGCTGCCGCCGGCGGCGGCGCGCACCGCGATCGTGAGCTTGCAGGCGGTGACCTCGGGCGTGATCTTGAGCATCTCGACGAAGCCGTGCGCGGGCTCATGGCGCGTGACGTACCAGACCGCGTCATGGGGGCTCGCGTCCGTGACGAAAACGCAGTCGGGTTCCGCGAGGCCCGAGACCGAGAACACGGCGAGCGGGTTCCAGCCCTCGATCCAGTCGGCTTCGCGCACCGGGCAGAGCAGCGGGAATACTCCCGCAGGAGGCGCGATCAGGCGCTGCGTGTAAGTGTGCGTCACGCGATTCGGGGGGCGGATGTTCATGGCCGCGATCTTACAGTGCGGCGACCCACCGCTCGAACTCCCGCTCGGTGCGCTTGCCGACCGCGATCGCCTTGCCGCGGCGGAACGAGCGGCTGCCGGCGATGTGGATGTAGCCGCCGAGGTCGGAGGGCAGGTAGAACTCGCCGTACTTGATCATTGCGACGCGCTTCTCGCCGAAATGGCCGTAGAAATAGCCGAGCTCGAACAGCACGTTGAGGTTCGGGATGGCCTGGCTGCGGCTGCGGATGCGGGTCATGGACTCGGGCGAGAACACGAGCAGTGCCGCGTCCACGCGGTGACGGATGTGATCGAGGTCCTTGAGCAGCGTCCTGCCGGCCGTGAACGCATCCCACCAGGGCAGGAACTTCAGCCCCTGGCGCGCGAAGCGGCGGGTGAGCGCGTGCGCCTGCGAGTTCGCGGCGGCGGAGGAGCCGAGGAAGATCGTGGTCATGCGGTCGCGGTCATTGGCAGACGCGGCCATTGTGCCGCAGCCAGCCGGTCGGGTGCTCGCCGCGGGGGTCGTGATGGGTCCAGTGAATGACGCCGCCGCGGTCGTTCCACTCGTGTTCGCCGTTGAACTCGACTACGCGGCAGCAGTTTCCCGATCGTCCGGCTTCCGGTCCCTGGATGCGGGGGTTCACCGGCCTGCCGGCGGCTGCCAGAGCTCGACCTTGTTGCCTTCCGGATCCATGACCCAGCCGAACTTGCCGAACTCGGAATCGTCGGTCTTGTCCTGTACCGCGCAGCCCTCGGCGCGCAGCGCCGCGAGCAGCGCCGCGAGATCCTTGACCCGGTAATTGATCATGAACGGCGCCTTGCTGGGCGCGTAGTCGTCGCTGCCGGCGTCGCCGATGCTCCAGACCGTCGTGCCGACCGCCGGATTGCCGGCCTCGTCGGCCCAGCTGAACACGGCGCCGCCCCAGGGCAGGAGGTCGATGCCGAGGTGCTTCTGGTACCACGCCCTGAGCGCGGCCGGGTCGCGAGCTTTGAAAAAGATGCCGCCGATGCCGGTAACCCGCTTCATGTGGCTTCACCCCGCTCTGCGGGCAGGCTCCCGCCGGGCGGCCATCATGCCATGACGGGTGCTACTGCTTCCGCGCCGGCTTGACGCCCTGCAGCGTCGGATAGAACTGCACGAAGGTCATGTCTACCGCCGCGCTCTGGCGGTGGCAGGCATAGCAGCCGGCTTCCGGCTGCGGCGCCGCCGTCTTCGTATCCATGCCGAAATCGAAATAGGCCCAGAGACCCTTGAAGCGTTTCGAGTCCTTGACCGACACCTCGACGCCGTGGATCTCGGTCTGGAAATAACCGCGGTTGTTCGGCGGGCGCTGCGTCTCGGTTCCGCGCAGTTCCAGCACGAACATCGTGCCGTCCGGCCAGGCGCCGTTCTCGAGGAAGTACCGGTAGGCCTCGGGCTGCACGAACACGTTGTCGAACATGACGTGCCCGGTGAGCACGGCGGCCTGGGCCGCCGGGCCGTAGCTCATGCCGACGCCGGAAGTCACGAACTGCCAGTTGCGGTAGTCCACCGGCCGTTGCAGGCGGCCGTCCGTGGTGAATGTGGCACCGGTGAGCCGCGGCGCATCAGCCGGCGGCCGGACGGGCTCGGCGGCCCGGGCCGCGAGGGCGATTGCGACCGTCAGGACCGCCGCCAGCATCCTGTACGGCATGGGAAGCACCTCGTCATGGAATGTCCGCCAAGTCTATGCTCGAGCGCCGGATCCTGTCTTGAAGAAACGCAACCTGGCTGCGCACGGCGCACCGTTTGCAGCCGGCCAGTTCTTCGGCGCCACGCGCGGGCAGTTGCGTACCGGGGATTTCGTCGTGAGCGCGGTTACGCACGCGAGCGAACGCGTCGTGCCGACGCACGTGCACGCCAATCCCTTCCTGTCCATGCTGATCAGCGGCAGCTACCGTGAATGGTTTGCCGGCGGTCATTGGGACGCACGGACGCTCGGCATGGTGATCCGGCCGCCGGAGGCGGAGCATCGCGACGAGATCGGCCCGGGCGGCGCGTTGTTCCTGTGCGTGGACGTCGGCATGGACTTCTGGCGCGCGATGGCGGGCAGCGGGGTCAGGCTCGAGCGACGCGCATTCGAGGACCGGCCAATGTCGTGCACCGCGCTGCGGCTGCTACGGGAGCTTCGCGAAAGGCGGCCGGGATGGAAGGCCGTCGCGGAAGCCCTGATCGTCGAGCTGGTGGACGATTACCTGCTCCCCGATCGCCGCGCCGGGCGCCGCGAGCCGAAGTGGCTCGCCCGGGCGCGCGACCACCTGCGATCGGAGCTTCCGACGGCAAGCCTCACGCGACTCGCGGCGGCACTGGACCTGCACCCCGTGCACGTCGCGCGCGTGTTCAAGCGCCATGCCGGCGTCACGCCCTCGGAGTATCTGCGGCAGCAACGACTGCTCGGTGCGGCGCGCGCCGTACTTGAGTCCGGAGACCCACTGGTGGCCGTGGCGCAACGGCACGGATTCGCCGACCAGAGCCACCTGACGCGCGAAATATGCCGCAGGACCCACTGGACGCCGGGCGGACTGCGCTGCGCCTGCGAACACCTGCGCTGATTACGCCGCGGCGGAAGCCGCGCCCCAAGCGATGCCGAACAGTTTCCCGTAGCCGGGGACGCCGGCTTGCGCGCCGGCGATGCGCATGCCGCGCCAGAGCATGGCCTGGTTGGCCGTGATCACCGGCTTGCCGAAGGACGCCTCCAACGCCTCGATCGCGCCGACCACGCGCAGGCCGTTGCCGGCCACGACCACGGCATCGATGTCGCGCGGCGCGTGGGCGACGATCCAGGAATGCACTTCTTCCGCCGCCACTTCGGTGTACTGCCGGGCGGGCTTGATGCCGGCGCAGAAGGCGACGTCGAAACCGCGGGCGGCGAAATAGGTCCTGCCGAGCTCGACCTGTTGCTCCGGGAACCACGGCGGATGGACCAGCGCAATTCTGCGTGCGACGAGGGCCTTCAGGGCCTCGGCGAGAGCCGTCGCAGGCAACACGACGGGAACCCCCTGCGCGTGCGACTCCAGCCGGGAACGAAAAGCGGCCTCGCCGGCCAGCCCCATGACGTAACTGGTGGTCGTGTAGGCATAGAGAATGACGTTGAACTTCAGTCTCAGCTTCATGAGCGACGCGACCGCGACGTCGGCGTGCGCGGGGTCCGCGAGATAGGTCTGGAAAGGCAGGCTGCCGCGCTCCATCCGCGAAGCGAAGATCGCGACTCCTTTCGGGGCCATGGCCCAAATCTCGGCTTCCGGATTGAAATCGAAATCGGGGACCAGCAGGCCGATACGGGTGGCACCGGAGCCGTCGGGTCGCCACGACGCGGCATCGCCGGCAAGCGCCGCTGGCGCGCGCGCGCATAGCGCGCCCGCGGCGGCGGTCATGGCCGCACGGTCGTGTTGTGAAACGCGGTGGTGAGCCATTTGCCGCTCTCCTTCACCAGCACGCGAATACTCAGCTCCTGATGAGGAGGCAGGCGATCGCCTTCCGGGCCCAGCATGCCGGACATTTCGTGCTTCTGGTGCACGATTGCAACATCCGGTCTGACAAAACGAACCTCCAGTTCCAGCAGCGAGATCCTTGCCTCGCGCAGGACTGTTTCCATGCGCTCGCCCTGTCGCTTCTCGATCTCGGCCGGGCCCTTGCGCCACATGCCATGGATGTTGACGAAGTCGGCATCCTGCGTGAATTCGCCGGAACGCGGCGGCTCATGGCGGTTGAACGCCTCGATTCGCTCCAGGCAAATGCGGCGAATCGCCTGCGCGTCGTCGGAAGCCCGGAGGGCCGGGGAAAACATTGCGGCGGCGGCCAGCAACACGGCAAGCGGAATGAATCTGATCATGGTTTCTCTCGACACGATGAATGAATCGGCGCCTGAACAGATGCTATCGCTCACGGCCTCCGTGACGCCGGCCTCGGCAACGGCCTCCAGTATCCGGTCACGAGCGCGGTCCCGGCAAGGATCACGAACATCCCGGCGACCTGCAGCCAGGAGAGCTGCTCGCCGAGCACGATCCAGCCGAGCAGGGCGGCGATCGCCGGGTTCACGTAGCCGTAGGAGCCGGTCACGACCGGCGTCGTGTTGACGGCAAGCCAGGAGTAGGCCGAGTACGCGAGGCAGGAACTCATGACCGTGAGCCAGGCGAACGCCGCGAAAGCGCGCGGCGTCCAGCGCAGGTCGAAAGATTCACCGGCGATCGCCGCGCCGGCCAGCAGGCCGATCCCGCCCGCGAGCATCATCAGGGCCGTGAACATCAACGGCGGATTGCGCGAATCCGCGTGACGGTAGTAGATCGTGCCGAGCGACCACGACAGGCAGGCGATCAGGATCAGGAACTGCCACCCGAGCGCGCCGAAGTCCCAGCCGCGTGAGGGCGACAGCACGAAGGCGACGCCGACGAGGCCGACCAGGAGCCCCACGCGCATGGTGCGCGTCAGCGCGATGCCGCGGCTCCCGAGCGATCCGAGCCACGCGATCCACAGCGAAGGGGTCGCGTTCAGCAGCGCGGAAGTGTTCGACTGCACGTGCTGCATTGCGATCACGTTGCAGCCGTTCGAGAACGCGACGGCGAACCAGCCCATCACCAGCACGTGGCGGAGTTCGGTGCGGTTGAGGGCCGGCGGGCCGGCATGCCACCAGGCGAAGGCGAGCAGCAGGATTCCGGCCGTGGTGAAGCGCAGCCCGGCGGCGACGAGCGGCGGCTCGTCGGTCACCATCACCTTGGTCGCGAGGTAGCTCGATCCCCAGAGCAGGTAGACGATCGTCAGCGCGACCGCGACGCGGAACCGGTGCCTCTCGAGGTCGGACATGCACCCCTTATTCTAGGTGCGCGCCTGCCTCGTGGCGACGTGATGCAGCCACCAGCCCACGAGCGCCAGCGCGGCGAGGCCGGCCCACTTGCCCGGGCGCAGCGCTTCTCCGACTGCCAGCACGTCGGCATCGCCCGTGTAGACGATCGGGATCGCGATCAGCACGCCGATCAGGGCTTCGCCCGCGATAAGGCCTGCGGAGAACAGCAGGCCGGTCTGCTTCAGGAGCTCGGGATCGCCGCCGGGGCGCCGCCTGCGATGCCAGCGCGTCGCGAGCTCAGCGATCAGCCCGCCGACGAAGATCGGGGTCGAAAGTTCGAGCGGCAGATAGATGCCGACGGCGACCGCGAGCACCGGCGCGCGCCAGCCCTTGTGGTGGCGCTTCAGCCATTCGTCGAGCGCGATGACGATGGCGCCGACGACGGCGCCGATCGCCACCATGTTCCAGGGCAGGCCGCTGCCGAAAATGCCGCTCGCGACCGAGGCCATCAGCGTCGCCTGCGGGGCAGCGAGCGCATTGACGCCCTCGCGTGCCGGCGTGCCGATGCCGTAGGCCTCGAGCAGCAGGTTGAGCACCGGCGCCATGACGGCGGCGGATGCGAGCGCGCCGATGCCGAGCATCACTTGCTGGCGCCAGGGCGTCGCGCCGATCAACTGGCCCGCCTTGAGGTCCTGCAGGTTGTCGCCGGCGACCGCGGCGGCATTGCAGATCACGGCGCCGATCATGACGGCCGCCACCGGGCCGACGGTCGAGCCGGAGCCCATGATCCCGAGCAGCACGAGCGACGCGAACAGGATGGTCGAAATGGTGATGCCGGAGACCGGGTTGTTCGAGGAACCGACGAGCCCCGCCATGTAGCCGCTGACGGACGAGAACACGAAGCCGGCGATCACCATGATCACCGCCATCGTGAAGGCGATGCCGAGGCTGTCCACCACCGCGTAATAGAGTGCGAACAACGGCAGCACGAACAGGACGATGCCGGCCAGGATCGCGCTCATCGGCAGGTCGCGCTCGGTGTGCGGAAGGCCCGCGGCCGAGCCGCCCCTGAGCGCGAGGCCGGTCTTCACGCCGGAGAACAGTGACTTGCGCAGCGACCACAGCGACCACAGGCCGCCGATCAGCATGGCGCCGACGCCGATGTAGCGGATCTGCCGGCTCCAGATGAGGCCTGCCGCATCCTCGGCCGGGAGCCCGGCAAGCTGCGCGGCGAGGGCCGGGTTCCCGTCGATCAGGAAGTTGTTGTAGAAGGGAATGAACACCCACCAGGACAGCGCGCCGCCCGACAGCATCAGGCAGCCGATGTTGAAGCCGACGATGAAGCCCACGCCGAGCAGCGCCGGCGAGAGGTTGATTCCGAAGAAGCCGATGGTGCGCTCGCCGAAAAAGCGCGCGGCCGTGAAGGATTCGGGCGAGAACTTGAATCCCGAGAGCGCGAGCTTGAAGAACGCCGCGCTCGCCGCGGCCAGCGACAGCGCCTTGAGGCCCCGGCCGGGGTCCTGGCCGACCTTGAGCACCTCGGCGGTCGCGACGCCCTCGGGGAACTGCAGCTTCTGGTCGATGATCAGCGTGCGCCGCAGCGGCACCGAGAACAGCACGCCGAGGAGACCGCCGAGTCCCGCGATCGCGAGCACCCAGCCGTAGTCGAAGCGCGTCCAGTGCCCCATCAGCACGAGCGCGGGGATCGTGAAGATGGTGCCCGCCGCGATCGACGCCCCGGCCGAGGCGCCGGTCGCGACGATGTTGTTCTCGAGGATGCTCGAGCGGCCGAGCAGGCGCAGCACGCCCATCGAGACCACGGCCGCCGGGATGGCGGTCGCGACGGTGAGGCCTGCGAACAGCCCGAGGTAGGCGTTCGCCGCCGCGAGCAGCACGGTCAGGATCACGGACAGCAGGATCGCGCGGACGGTCAGCTGCCGTGCGGCATCGGCTGGACTCATCGGATTCTTCCCCCGTCTACCAGCCGCACTGGCGGCCGCGGTTCTCTTGTTCGAGCCAGCCCATCAGCGGCTGGAAGTACTCCACGATCGCGGACGCGTCCATCTGGCGCGTGCCGGTCAGCTTTTCGAGTGCATCCTGCCACGGCTTGCTCGCGCCGAGCGCCAGCATTTCGCGGAACCGGCGGCCGGCTTCCTGGTTTCCGTAGATCGAGCATTCGTGCAGCGGGCCCCTGAATCCCGCCGCCTCGCACAGCGCCCGGTGGAACTGGAATTGCAGGACGAACGAGAGGAAATAGCGCGTGTACGGCGTGTTGCCGGGGATGTGGTACTTCGCGCCGGGGTCGAAATCGGCTTCGCTCCGTGCAACCGGCGCCTCGATGCCCTGGTACTTGCGGCGCAGGTCCCACCAGGCCTCGTTGTACCTGTCGGGCGTGATCGCGCCCGAGAACACGCCCCAGCGCCACTGGTCCACCAGCTTGCCGAAAGGCAGGAACGCGATCTTTTCGGTCGCGACCTTCATCTGGCGGTTGATGAGCGCCTCGCGGGTCACGCGGGTGCCCCTGGGCAGCAGTCCGACGTCCGCGAGATAGCCCTCGGTCATGGACAGGTTGATGGTGTCGCCGACCGCCTCGTGGAATCCGTCATGCGCGCTGGTCTGGAACAGGTAGGGCTGGTCGAGGTAGGAGACGTAGTAATAGATGTGCCCCAGCTCATGGTAGATCGTGTAGAGGTCTTCCTCGGTCGTCCGGATGCATTGCTTGATGCGGATGTCGCCCTTGCCGTCCATGTTCCAGGCGCTCGCGTAGCAGTCCACCTCGCGGTCGCGCGGCCGCGTCAGCATCGAGCGTTCCCAGAAGCTGTCGGGCAGCTTCGGGAAGCCGATCGAGACGTAGAACGATTCGGCCGACTCGGTCATCTTCTTCGCGTCGTAACCCTGCTTCTTGAGTTCCGCGGTCACGTCGAGGTCGGACACCCCGGTGTAGGGCTCCAGCAGGTCGTAGATGTTGTTCCACTGCTGTGCCCACAGGTTGCCGAACAGATGCGCGGGCACCGGCTCTCCGTCGGGCACCAGCTCGCGGCCGTACTTGTCCCGGAGCTTGCCGCGCGCGTAGCAATGCAGGCCCTCGTAGAGCGGCTTGACCTGGCCCCAGAGCCTTTCGGCTTCGGCCTCGAACTCGGCCGCACTCATGTCGTAGCCCGATCGCCAGAGGTCGCCGACGTCGGCGAATCCGAGTCCGCGTGCGCCCTCGTTGGCGAGCTCGACGAAGCGCCGGTAGTCCTGGCGGATCGGCCTCGCGATCGCGTGCCACCCCGCCCAGGCCTCCTGCAATTCGGCCGGATCCCGGCTGTCGGCGAGCGTCTTGGCGAGCTCTTCGAAGTTCCGGCAGCTGTCCGGGCCCGCGGGGCAATGCTTGCCGGAGCCGTAGGTGGAAAGCATGCGCGCCTTGATGTCCGAGAGCTCGGCGCGCTTCGCCGCGTCGTCCGGCGCCGGCGCGGCCAGTCCGAACTTGAGCTGCAGGATCGTGCGCGCGGCGCCCTCCGGAATCCGCCGGCTCTCGAAAACCTTCGCCTCGCGGATGAGCCGGGCGAAATCGGCCTGCACGCGCTCATCCGCGCGGGCGGCGAGCGCCTCGGTGTCGGGCGTGATGAAGGTGCGCTGGGTCCAGCCGGCCATCGCGCCTTCGTGGCCGCTCTTCTGGACCTCGGCATTCGCGCGCGCGGCGAACTCCTCCGCCGTCTCGCCGGGCTTGCCGCCGCAGGCTGCGACGGCGCAGAAGGCGATGAGCGCGCCGGCGCGACGCAGAGGCAGTCTCACTTCGTACCCTCGGCTCCGTGCATCCACTGGATGATCTTGCCGGAGATGGACCAGAGCAGCAGGCTGAACAGGATCAGGACGATGGCCAGGCCGCCGAAGACGCCGAGGAGCCCCGCCTGCTCCGTGCGCACGCCGGCGTCCTGCGCGAGCGAGAGCATCCACGTGTACTCGCCCATGGGTTCGGTGAAGGCACCGATGTAGCCCGCGAGCGTGTTGGCCACGAAATTGATCAGGAACCAGACGCCCATCATCAACGAGGCCAGACGCAGCGGGGCGAGCTTGGTGATCATCGAAAGGCCGACCGGGCTGATGCACAGTTCGCCTGTGGTGTGGAACAGGTAACCGAGCACCAGCCAGATCATCCCGGACTTCATGTCGGCCGTTCGCTGCATCTCGAACACGGCGATGACGAGGAACACGAAGCCGAGCGCGACCTGCGCGAGGCCCAGGTACATCTTCACGGGCGTCGCCGGGTTCCTGCCGCGCTCGCCGAGCTTGCTCCAGAGCATCGAGAACGGGATGCCGAGCAGCACGATGAATAGCGGATTCAGCGACTGGAACCATCCCGTCGGGACCGCGAAGGAACCCGCCGTGCGGTCGGTGTACTTGTCGGCAAACAGGTTGAGGAGGCCGCCGGCCTGTTCGAAGGTCGCCCAGAAGATCACGACGAAGGTGAAGATGACGAAGATCACGCGCAGGCGGTCGCGCTCGACCGCGGTCAGCGGGTGCTTCACGCCGCCCGCCATCTTGAGCGCGCGCCGGGCGGCGGGCTCGACGCCTACGTCCCCGATGAAGCGGTTCGAGAACGCGAGCTGGATGATCACCGAGAGCGTCATGCCGATGCCCGCCGCGAGGAAGCCGACGCGCCAGCCGTAAGCGGGGTCCTCGCCCAGCGTCGAGCAGACCAGCGGCGCCAGGAAGGCGCCGGTGTTGATGCCCATGTAGAAGATGGTGAATGCGCCGTCGCGCCGCGCGTCGCCCTGCGGGTACAGGTCGCCCACCATGGTCGAGATGTTCGGCTTGAAGAAGCCGTTGCCGATGATCAGGCCGAGCAGGCCCAGGTAGAACGAGGTCGGCGCGTCCGGGAAGGCGATGCCTAGCGCCGCAATCGAGAAGGCAGGCGTCGTGCCGAGGGTGTCGAGCGGCGCGGCGAGCGAGAACTGGCCGAGCGCCATGACGATGCCGCCGATGATCACGGCCTTGCGCTGGCCGAGGTAGTTGTCCGCGAGCCAGCCGCCGAGCAACGGCGTCAGGTAGGTGAGGCCCGTGTACCAGGCGTAGAGCTTGAGCGCCTGCGGCTCGACCCAGCCGAGACCGGGATTCGCGGCGTGGGTTGCGGCCACCGCATAGAGGACGAGCAGGGCGCGCATGCCGTAGTAGCTGAAGCGCTCCCACATCTCGGTGACGAACAGCAGGAACAGGCCCCTGGGATGGCCGAGGATCGTTCCCGGCGGAACGCGGACGTCGTGGCTCATGCGCTGGTTTCTCCGGAAGTCCGGCGAGTCTCCGCCATGTTGCGGTGCAACATCAAGCCGATTCGGCTTGATCTTGCTCGGGTTTGTCGCGGACCAGGACCCGCGACATCAGCACGCCGCCCTCGTAGAGCAGCCACATGGGAATGGCCATCATCGTCTGCGAGATGGGATCGGGCGGCGTGAGAAACGCGGCGACGATGAAGATGCCGAGGATCACGTAGCCGCGGTTGGCCGTGAGCATGCGGCGCTTCACGAGCCCGGTGCGCACGAGCAACACGGTCGCGACCGGGATCTCGAAGGCGAGGCCGAACGCGAAGAACATCAGCACCGCGAAATCCATGTACTGCGTCATGTCGGTCATCATCTGCACGCCGGCGGGCGTGGTGCCGACAAAGAACCTGAATGCGAGCGGGAACACGACGAAGTACGCGAACGCGGCGCCCGCATAGAACAGGACGACGCTCGAGACGAACAGTGGCAGCGCGAAGCGCCGCTCGTGGCGGTACAGCCCGGGCGCGACGAAAGCCCAGACCTGGTACAGGATCACCGGCATCGAGAAGAAAACCGCGGCGAGCAGCGCGAGCTTGAACGGCGTCATGAAGGGCGCCATCACCGAGGTGGCGATCAGCGTCGCGCCCTCCGGCAGCTGCGTAAGCAGCGGTTTCGAAAGCCAGGAAAAGATGTCGTTGGCGAACACCAGGCAGGGCACCGCGATGACGAGCGTTGCAAGCAACGCTTTCAACAGCCGGTCGCGCAGCTCGAACAGGTGCGACAGCAGCGAGCTCTCGACCAGCGGTTCCTGCGGCGGCTGGCTCATGCGGGAGGCGGCTTGCCGGCGGAGTCGGCACTGCCGCCGCCTGGCGCCGGTTCGGGCGGCGTGCCCGGCGGCTTGCGCGCCGCGGGCCCGAAGTCATCCTTCGGGATCACCGTCACTTCCTCGTCGAGCTGCTGGCGCAGCTGCCGCGCCATCGCGCGTGCGCGGCCGGCCCAGCGGCCGACCTGGCTCGCGAGTTTCGGCAGTTTCTCGGGCCCGAGCACCAAGAGCGCGATGCCGAGGATCAGGATGATCTCGGTGAATCCGACCTCGAACATCGGGGCTTACGCGTTCTTCGAGGAATCCGCGCGATCGCGCTTCTCGCCGAAATCCGCATCCGGGCGCTCGTCCTGGGCGAGCTTCTTGCCGGACTCCTCGGTATCGCCCTCGTTCATGGACTTCTTGAACCCGCGCACCGCCGCGCCGAGGTCCGATCCGATGTTGCGCAGCTTCTTGGCTCCGAAGATCAGGAGCGCGATCGCCAGGATGATCAGCAGTTCGCGAAAACCAATGCCCATGTCGATGACTCCGGCCCGCGCATCGGGCGGTTAGTCCGATGATACGCCAATCGCGCCACCGCTTTCGTCCCTGGCCCCGGTCCTTAGCCAGAATGTGACGGGCCCGTCGTTCACCAGCGAAACCCGCATGTGGGCCCCGAATCGCCCCGCCCGGGTGGCGGGAAACCGCACCGCGGCGCGGCGCACCAGCCAGGCGAACAGGCGCTCGCCCTCGGCGGGCGGCGCGGCCCGGCTGAAGCCGGGGCGCAGGCCCTTGCCGGTATCGGCGGCCAGCGTGAATTGCGGCACCAGCAACAGCGCGCCGCCGGTCGCGGTGACGGAAAGGTTCATGCGTCCCTCCGCATCGGCGAACACCCGATAGTTCAGCAGGCGTTCGAGCAGCCGCTCGGCGGCTTCTTCATCGTCGCCGCGCTCGACGGCGACGAGCACCACGAGCCCGGCGCCGATGCGCGCGATCTCGGCGCCATCGACGCCGACCGCGGCTTCGGTCACGCGCTGGAGCAGTCCGATCATGCGGGATGCTTCGGCGCCTGCCGCAGCCGGACGACCGCAGCGCGGTCCAGGCGCGGCAGGCCATCGCCGATGTCGAACCACGGCGACTTGAAGTCGACGTAGATGTGCCGTTCTGGCCGGACGCCTGGATCGTCGTCCAGCAGGCCGGCCGGAATCTCGATCACCGGCGAGCCGGAGAACACATCCGGCAGCGGCGAGCCGCAATGGCGGCAGAAGCAGCTGCGGTAGCCCGGCGGCGATTCCCGCACCGGCGCCTCGAACTGCGCGATCCCGTCGAGTCCCGAAAGCAGCCGGAAGTCCGCGCGCGCCGCCATGAGCCCGGCGACGAATGCCGAGCCGCTCGCCTTGCGGCAGCGGCTGCAATGGCAGAGCTCGAATGGCCCGGCACCGGACATGAATTCGCACCTGACGTTTCCGCAGAGACAGCTTCCGCGAATCATCGGAGGACCCCCGCGTCAATCCCGTGCGTCTTGCGGCGTCCGGCTCCATTGAAAGCGGTGCAGCAGCCGGTGCGCCACCGGCGCCAGCACGATGGCGGCGACGGCGATGAAAACGATGCCCGCATACAGGGCGAATATCGCGGCGAAGATTTTCCCCCCGCCGGTCTGCGGCACGTGGATCGGGCCCATGCCGCCGAGCAACATGCAGGTATCGAGAAACGCGTCGAGCCACGACAGCCGCTCGAAACCGATGTAGCCCGCCATGCCGATGGCGATCGAAACGGCGAACAGGCCGACCGCCACGGCCGCATGACCGAGGACGCGCCGCAGGAACCCGGCACGGTGCAGCGGCGGCTGGTGCCTCGATTCGTACATGGCTGCTATGGTATCCCCAGTGACGCCGCGATTCCGGCGGCTCCGGGGGCTGCATGAAACGACGCGACCTGATCCGAGGCCTCGGCATGGGTGCGGCAGCCGCAGCTGCTGCGGCTTGCGGGCGGAAAGCGGCGGTATCCGCGCCGGGTGTCTCGACCGAGACCTTCGAGTGGCGCCTCGTCACGACCTGGCCCGCCAATTTCCCGGGCCTCGGCACCGGCGCGCTCGAGTTCGCCAGGCGCGTCGAGGCTTGCAGTGCCGGGCGCCTGAAGATCCGCGTCTATGGCGACGGGGAACTGGTGCCGGCATTCGAGACCTTCGATGCGGTGTCGGGTGGCACCGCGGAACTCGGCCACGGCGCCGCCTACTACTGGAAAGGCAAGATTCCCGCGGCCTCGTTGTTCGCCTCGATTCCCTTCGGCTTCACCGCGCAGGAAATGAATGCGTGGCTCTACTTCGGCGGCGGATGGGAACTGTGGAAGGAGGCCTACGCGCCCTTCGGGCTGGTGCCATTCCCCTGCGGCAGCAGCGGCTGCCAGATGGGCGGCTGGTTCCGCAAGGAGATTCGCTCGATGGCGGATATCCGCGGACTCAAGATGCGAATTCCCGCGCTCGGCGGCGAGGTGATCGCGCGCGCGGGCGGGACACCCGTGACGATGCCGGGCTCCGAGATCTTCACCTCCCTGCAGAGCGGCGCGATCGACGCCACCGAATGGATCGGTCCCTACAACGACCTCGCCTTCGGGCTGCACAAGGCGGCGCAGGTCTATCACTACCCGGGCTGGCACGAGCCCGGCTCGACGCTCGAGATGATCGTCAACAAGGCCGCCTACGACGCCCTGCCGGAGGACCTGCGCGAGATCCTGGCGACGGTGGCGTCCGCGACCAATGACCGCATGCTCGCCGAATTCACGGCGCGCAACGCCGAGGCGCTCGAGACGCTGGTCCGCGCGCACGGCGTGCAGGTGCGGCCGTTTCCCGACGACGTCATGCGCGAGCTCAAGCGGCTCACCGCCGAGATCCTCGAGGAAGCCGCGGGCAAGGATGCGCTGTTCAGGCGCACCCTGGATTCCGTGCAGGCATTCCGGGCGCGCATGCAGCCCTACCTCGACATCGCGGAGCGGGCGTTGCTGAACGCGCGCGGCTGATCCGCCGCGCTCAGCCGTAGATCCGTTCCGGCAGCCAGGTCGCGAGCCGCGGCCAGAACCACAGCACGAACAGCATCGCAAGCTGCATCACGATGAACGGGATCGCGCCGCGGTAGATATCGGCGGTGCGCACCGAGGCGGGCGCGACGCCGCGCAGGTAGAAGAGCGCGAATCCGAAGGGCGGCGTCAGGAAGGAGGCCTGCAGGTTCATCGCCATCAGCACGCCGAGCCAGACCGGGTTCATGCCCATCCCGAGCAGGATTGGCGCGACTACCGCGACCACGATGTAGATGATCTCGATGAAGTCGATGATGAAGCCGAGCAGGAACATCGCGAGCATGACGACGAGCACCGCCCCGACCAGCCCGCCGGGCAGAGACGACAGCAGGTCGTGCAGCAACTGGTCGCCGCCGAAGCCGCGGAACACCAGCGAGAAGATGGATGCGCCGAACAGGATGATGAACACCATCGAGGTGAGACGGACGGTGCCGCGCATCACCTCGCGCAGGCGCGCCAGCGGCAGCGAGCGCCGGGCGAGTGCGATCAGGAGCGCGCCCGCGGCGCCGACGGCGGCCGCCTCCGTCGGCGTGGCGTAGCCCGCGATGATCGAGCCGAGCACGGCGACGATGAGCCCGAGTGGCGCGATGAGCGCGCGCAGGATGCGCGGGCCGAGCCGGCCGCGCGAGGCGAGCAGATCAGCGGGTGGCGCCGGCATGCGTGCGGGCCGAAGCCAGGCGACGGCCAGCAAGTAGAAGATATAGAGCGCCACCAGCACGAGACCGGGCAGCATCGCGCCCGCGAACAGGTCGCCCACCGACACGCTCTGCGGCGCGAAGTTGCCGGCGCGCAGCTGCGCCTGCTGGTAAGCGGATGACAGCACGTCCCCGAGCAGCACCAGGATGATGGACGGCGGGATGATCTGGCCGAGCGTGCCGGAGGCGCAGATCGTGCCGCAGGCGATGCGCGGGTCGTAGCCGCTCTTCAGCATCGCGGGCAGCGACAGCAGGCCCATGGTCACGACGGTGGCGCCGACGATGCCGGTGCTCGCGGCGAGCAGCGCGCCGACGACGACCACAGCGATCGCGATGCCGCCGCGGCCGTGCCCGAATAGCTCGCCGAGCGTCTCGAGCAGCGACTCGGCGATGCGCGCCCGCTCGAGCACCAGGCCCATGAAAATGAAGAGCGGCACCGCGACCAGCGTCTGGTTCTGCATGGTGCCGAAAAGGCGGCTCGGCAAGGCCTCGAGGATTCCGAGGTCGAAGGCGCCGAACTGGCTGCAGATCGTCGCGAATCCGAGCGACACGCCCGCGAGCGTGAAGGCGACCGGAAAGCCCGCCATCAGCGCGGCGATGACCAGCGCGAACAGGGCGAGCGACAGCCATTCCATGCTCAGCCGCCCGCGCGCACGCGCAATCCAAGCCAGGCGCGCCACGCGCCCGCAACGCCCTGCGCGCCGAGCAGCACCGCCATCAGCGGGATCAGGCCCTTCAACAGGTAGAGCATCGGCAGCCCGGCGGCCTCGCGCGAGCGCTCGGCGACCCGCCACGACATGCCGACGTAGTCCAGGCTCTCGACGACGAGGTAGATGCACAGCGGCAGCAGAAACAGCAGCGTTCCCGCGAGGTCGACGATGGCGCGCGAGCGCTCCGGCATGTCGCGGTAGAAGACGTCGACGCGCACGTGTTCATCGGCCTTCAGCGTGTAGGCCGCGCCCAGCATGAAGACGGCCGCGTGCATCCAGCTGACGGATTCCTGCAGCCAGATCAGGCCTTGCCCGAATGCATAGCGCAGGACGACGACCGCGACGGTCGCGAGCACCATCGCGAGCGTGAGCCAGGACGCGGCGCGGCCGGTCACTTCGGCGGTCGCATCGAGCAGCCGCAGCAGGCGATGATCGGGACCCGGCGTAACGCTCACGTCGCGGCCCTCGGCCCCTTGCGCAGCCGGCGCAGGAACACCGTCATCTCCTTGGCGGCCTGCACGTCCCCGGCCGCGCGCGCGGCGGCGATGCCCTGCTCATAGACTTCGGCGGCCCGCTCGGTGGAGCCGGCCTGCTCATGCGCACGCCCCAGCGCCTTCCAGGCGGCGGAATAGCGCGGATTCTGGCCCACGGCCTGGCGCAGGTGATCGATGGCCGCCACCAGGTCGCCGGTCTTGAGGCATTCCTGCCCCAGCGCGAAGCGCAGCAGCGGCGAGTCCTGTCCGCGCTCGAGCATGCGCTGCAGATTCTCGCGGAGCGCCATCAGCGTTGCCAGAACGCCGGCGTCAGCAGGACGATGAACGTGAATATCTCCACGCGTCCGATCAGCATGGCGATCGTGCAGATCCACTTTGCCGAGGCGGACTGGTCTGCGAACGTCCATGCGACCTCGCCGAGACCGGGGCCGGTGTTGTTGATGCAGGTCGCAATCGCGGACCAGGCGGTCACCTGGTCCACACCGAACATCATGAGGAGCAGCATCAGCGTCGCGAACACGATGAGATACATGGCGAAGAATCCGACCACGCCGCTGATGATCCGCTGCGGCACCGGGCGCCCTGCGAGCTTGACCGGCACTTCCGCGCTCGGATGCACCAGCAGCTTGAGTTCAGCGATGCCCTGGCGGAACACCAGCAACCAGCGGATCACCTTCATGCCGCCGGCCGTCGAGCCGGCGCAGCCGCAGATGAAGGTGAGCAGCATCAGGAGCACCGGCAGGGCGCCGGGCCAGTCCGCGAATCCGGTCGTGAGGAATCCCGTGCTGGTCTGGATCGAGACGACCTGGAAGCTTGCGTGCCGCAGCGCCGTTCCGAGGGAGTCGAACTCGCCCATCAGCCGCAGATATGCGGTCGTGCCGATCACGACCCAGAAGATCAGCCAGAAATAGGCCTGGAACTCGGTGTCGCGCCAGTACAGTCGAGGGTCGCGCCCACGGATGACCATGAAGTGCAGCGCGAAGTTGGCGCCGCCCAGGAACATGAACACGATCGCGACTGCATCGATTGCGACGCTGTTGAAGTGCGCGAAACTGGCATCGTGAGTCGAGAAGCCGCCGGTCGAGAGCGCCGAGAACGCGTGACCGACTGCGTCGAATCCGTCCATGCCGGCGAGCCAGAAGCCGGCCGCGCAGGCGGCGGTCAGCAGCGCGTAGATGGCCCACAATGCCTTGGCCGTCTGCGTGATGCGCGGCGTGAGCTTCTGGTCCTTGAACGGGCCCGGGGTCTCCGCCTTGTAAAGCGACATGCCGCCGATGCCGAGCACCGGCATGAGCGCGACGGCCAGCACGATGATGCCCATGCCGCCGAACCAGTGGATCTGCTGCCGGTAATAGAGGATCGACTTCGGCAGGCCGTCGAGTCCCACGATGACAGTGGCGCCGGTCGTCGTGAAGCCCGAGACCGCCTCGAACACCGCGTCGGTGAATGACAACGCGGGCACGTCACTCACGAGGAGTGGCGTCGCGCCCGCAACGCCCAGGCAAACCCAGAACACCGCGACCACGAGGAAGCCGTCGCGCAGCCGCAGGTCACGGCGCACCTTGCGAACCGGGAACCACAGCGCGAGGCCGATGAGGGCGATGATGCCGAACGCCGCCAGAAACGGATACCAGTGCCCGTCGGCGTAGCCGAGGGAAACGCCGATGGGCGGCAGCATCGTCAGGCTGAACAGCATCAGCATCAGCCCGAGGATGCGCTGCACCATCAGCAGGTTCATGCGCGCGTGCCGGCCTGAAACAGCTTTCCGACGTTCTCCACGTGGCGGCGGTCGGTCAAAAAGAGAATCACGTGGTCATCGGGCTGGATCACCGTGTCGTGATGCGCCATCAGCACGCCTTCGCCACGCACGACGGCGCCGATCGTCGTGCCCTCCGGCAGCGCGATCTCCTCGATGCGCTTGCCGGCGATCGGCGAATCCCGGTTCTCGTCGTGGACCACGGCTTCCATCGCCTCGGCCGCGCCGCGGCGCAGCGAGTGCACCCGGACCACGTCGCCGCGACGCACATGCGCGAGCAGCGCCCCGATCGTGACGGTCTGCGGCGAGATTGCGATATCGATCGATCCGCCTTCCATGAGATCGGCGTAGGAAGGCTTGTTGATCAGCGCCATCACGCGCCGCGCGCCGAGCTTCTTCGCCAGCATCGCAGACAGGATGTTCGCCTCCTCGGCGTTCGTCACCGCGGCGAACACGTCGGCTTCGTCGATGTTCTCCTCGAGCAGCAGCTCCTCGTCGGCGGCATCGCCGGTGAGGACCAGCGTGTTGCGCAGCGACTCCGCCGCGCGCCGCGCACGCGCCGGGTCGCGCTCGATGAGCTTGACCTGGACCCGGTCCTCGAGGGCGCTTGCGAGCCGGAAACCGATGTTGCCCGCGCCCGCGAGCACCACGCGCCGGACGGCGGTTTCCTGGGTGGTGAATTCCTGCATCATCGGACGGATGTCCGGACGCGCCGCAACGAAGAACACCTCGTCGTGCTCCTCGATGATGGTCGGGCCCTCGGGCTTGACGCTGCGTCCCTTGCGGTAGATCGCGGCGACGCGGACTTCGCGGTTGGGAATGTGCGAGCGCAGCTCCTTGAGCTGGTGGCCGACCAGCTTGCCGCCCTTGAGCGCCCGCATGCCGACGAGGCGCACCCGCCCGTCGGCAAAGTCGAGCACCTGCAGTGCGCCCGGGTAGCGGATCAGGCGCGCGACGTAGTCCGTCACGAGCTGCTCCGGGCTGATCGCGAGGTCCACGGGAATGGCGTTATCGCCGAAGAGTTCCGGCCGCTTGTGGTAATCGCCGGAACGGATGCGCGCGATCTTGGTCGGCGTGCCGAACAGCGTCCAGGCGATCTGGCAGGCGATCATGTTGACCTCGTCGCTGGAGGTCAGCGCGACGATCAGGTCGGCGCCGTTGCTGCCTGCGGCCTCGAGCACGGCGGGATGCGCGGCGTTGCCCGAGACGGTGCGGATGTCGAGGCGGTCCTGGAGATCGCGCAGCACCTCGTCGCGGGTGTCGACGACGGTGACGTCGTTGGTCTGCTCGCGCGCGAGCTGCGCGGCGGCGGTGCTGCCGACCTGGCCGGCGCCCAGAATGATGATCTTCATGGCCGCTCCCTCACCGGCTCCGAGGCCGGCCACGCGACGCCCGCGATTCTAGCGCACCGGGGGGCTCAACTGATCTGCTCGAGCCGCGCCAGTTCGTACATGAGCCATTTCTGCCCGGCGTGCTCGAAGTTGACGTGCACCTGCCGGCTCTCGCCGATGCCCTCGAAACGCAGGATCGTGCCCTCTCCGAACTTCGGGTGGCGCACGCGCGTGCCGAGGCGCATGGGGACATCCTCGCCGGCGAGCGGCATCGCGGCTCGCGAGCGGCGGCGCGTCTCCGTGGCTTCGGCGACCGGCCCGCGGCGCACGATCGCCGGGCCCGTCGCCGCATAGAGCGGACGGCTCACCGAGATGCGCGGACGCACGTCCTGGAGCGCCTCCGGCGGCAATTCGGACAGGAACCGGGACGGGTCGCGGTAGGAGGTGCGGCCGAAGATGCGCCGGCTTTCCGCATGCGTCAGGTAGAGGCGCTGCATGGCGCGCGTGAGGCCGACGTAACAGAGCCTGCGCTCTTCCGGCAGGCGGTCGGCATCGAAGGCAGAGTGCTCCGACGGGAACAGACCTTCCTCCAGCCCGACCAGGAACACGGTCGGGAACTCGAGGCCCTTGGCGGCGTGCAGCGTCATGAGCTGCACGCTATCCGCGCCGGTCGCCGCCTGGGTCTCGCCGGACTCGAGCGTCGCGTGGGCGAGGAATGCGCCGAGCGGCGAAAGGCCCTCGTCGCTGTCCGGCTCGAATCCCCCCGCCGCATTCACCAGCTCGTCGAGGTTCTCGACGCGCGCCTCGCCCTTGTGATCCTTCTCCTTCGCATGGTGGTCGCGCAATCCGGAAGCCTGGATCACGTGCCGCACCTGTTCCTCGAGCGGCATCTGCGCGATGTCCGCGGCGAGCCGGTCGATCAACGCGAAAAACCCCCGCAGCGCACCCGCGGCGCGCGCGGGCAGTGCCGGCAGGACGGCCTGCCCGGCGTCCCACAGGTTGCCGCCCTGGTTGCGGGCGAGCGAGCGCAGCTGCTCGAGCGTGGCACCGCCGATGCCGCGCGTCGGCAGGTTGACGACGCGCTCGAACGAGATGTCGTCAAGTCGCGATTGCGTCAGGCGCAGGTACGCGAGCGCATCCTTGATTTCGGCGCGCTCGAAGAACCGCAGTCCGCCGTACACGCGGTACGGGACGCGCGAGGCCATCAGCACCTCCTCGAAGGTGCGCGACTGGGCGTTGCTCCGGTACAGCACGGCGGCGGCGGAGAGCGGCAGGCCCCTGCGCTCGTGCTCGCGGATTCGTTCGATCACGAAATCCGCCTCGTCGCGCTCGTTGAATGCGGCATAGACGCGGATCGGCTCGCCGCCCTTCACGGCGGTCCACAGCTCCTTGCCCATGCGGTCGGTGTTGCGCGAGATGACGGCATTCGCCGCCGCCAGGATCACCTGCGTCGAGCGGTAGTTCTGCTCGAGGCGGTGCACGGTCGCGCCGAACTCGCGGCGGAAATGCTGCATGTTCTCGACCCGCGCGCCGCGCCACCGGTAGATGGCCTGGTCGTCGTCGCCGACCGCGAACAGCGCGCCGGTCTTGCCGGCCAGCAGCTTCAGCCAGTCGTACTGGATGCCGTTGGTGTCCTGGAACTCGTCCACGAGGATGTGGCGGAATCGCTCGCGGTAGTAGGCCCCGAGATCCGGCACGTTCTGCAGCGTCTCGTACGAGCGCAGCAGGAGCTCCGCGAAGTCCACGACGCCCGCCTGCTCGCACCGCGACTCGTAGAGCGAATACAGCCGGATCAGCTGCCGGCGCGTCGGGTCGCCGCGGTCGTCCAGTTTCTTCGAGCGCCGGCCCTCGTCCTTGTGCGCATTGATGAACTGCTGCACTTCGCGCGGCACCCAGCGCTGCTCGTCGAGGTTCTGTTCGCGGATGATCTTGCGCACGAGGCGCTGCTGGTCGTCCTCGTCGATGATCTGGAACGACTGCGGCAGGCCCGCCTCGCGCCAGTGCCGTCGCAGCATGCGGTGCGCGAGGCCGTGAAAGGTCCCGATCCAGAGCGGGTCGGCGGGCATGTCGAGCAGCGCCTCGATACGCGAGCGCATCTCGGCCGCGGCCTTGTTGGTGAAGGTGACCGCCATCAGGCCGTGCGGGGAAACGCCGTGCTCGAGGATCAGCCAGGCCGCGCGGCGCGTCAGCACGCGGGTCTTGCCGCTGCCGGCGCCGGCGAGCACGAGCACCGGCCCGAGCGGCGCCGCGACGGCCTCGCGCTGGGCGTCGTTCAGGGAATCAAGGAGGCGGTGAGCGGCCATGGGCCGCGCATTCTACCAAGCGGATCGACGCCGGGACGCGGGCGGTATCTGGCGCCCGGTCCGTGGTGGGCGGACAATGCGACGCGTCCGGGCAAAGAAACGCGACTCAGGGGGTGCGGATCATGCGACGCGTCATCGGACTGCTGGCAGCGCTCTTCATGTCGCCCGCTTTCGGTGGGCAGGCCGTGATCGAGGTCCCGGGCGCCCAGAAGGTGCGCGACGCCATCCGGTCCGGCTCCGCGCGCGACCGGCTGGCGCGCCAGAGTGCGGCGGCGTTCGTGCTCGGCAACGTCGTGCGGGTGCAGGCTGGCGAGCGCCTGAAGAGCGGCGGGCTCACCGCGGCGGCGGCAATTGCGATGAGCGCTACGCATTCAATCGATGCATGTCGGCCTACCAGTTCTCGCCGGCGTTCTATCGCGCGGTCTACGACCGATTCTTCAGTGCCGAGGCGCAGAAATCGTTGTCGCCGAAGCTGGTGAGCGCCGGCACGGTCTGGCGGGACGCGATCAGCATGGCGCCGAACAGCCACCCGCTCGCCTCGCTGCCGGCGCCTTCGAAGGAGTGCGCCGGCGGCGGCGCAGCGGTGGCTTCCGGAGCCGGCGCGGTGTCGCCTGGCACAACCGTCCTGGCTGTCACCCCGGGAGTCAACGAACACGTCGATTCCGTGAAGCGCGCGCGGGCCGCGGGCGTCGATACCACGGTGTTCGGGCTGAAGCTCGGCGAGGCGGTCACGCTGCCCGCCTGCCCGCACGGGGGATTCTTGGGTCTTGCGGAGGTCACCGAAACCTGCCAGCGCCCGCAGAACGTCCTCGATTCCGATGCGGCGTCGGCCATGGCCAACGAGGTCACCGGGCAGCAGGTCCTGGTGCCGTACGAGATCGCGGTTGCGCTTCCGCGCGCCCGCTGCCCGGACTGGTTCGACATCGACTGCCTGTTCTACGGCCATCTCGTGGATGGCCGCCTGGTTTCCGTGTTCGTGAATTCGCGGGGACTCGACAGGCAGGATCAGGTCGCGGCCGCGCTGAAGCAGAAATACAAGGGCTGCGTGCTGAATGGCTGGCATGAATTCAAGAACGACGTGACGGGCGACGAGGTCCGGGGCATGGACCTGAGCTGCAGGCAGGCCGGCATCAACGTCACCTTCAAGGGCTACACCGGCGGCGGCAATCCGGGCAACGGCGGGTTGTTGATCGAGACCGATGCCATGACGCGCCAGCGCAATGCCGCGGAGAAGACGCGCGTGAACCAGAAGCAGGCCCTTTAAGGCCGAGGCGCGGCATCCCCGGGGTCCTGGGCGAAATCGACGAGGGCGATCCCGAGGGCAATGACCACCGGGCCCAGGAACAGGCCGATCATGCCGAAAGCCGCGAGCCCGCCGATCACGCCGATGAACACGGCGAGCGTCGGGACGTACGCGCGCCCGGAAATCAGGAGCGGTTTCAGGAAGTTGTCCACGCTGCTGACGATCGCGCCGACGACGCCGAGCGCGACTGCCGCGCCGTAGCGGCCCTGAAACGCGAGCACGGCGACCGCGGGCACCCAGACGAGGGCGGTGCCGCCGAACGGCACGACCGACAGGATCGCGCCGATCACGCCGAATACGACAGGCGCCGGCAGGCCCACGACCGCGAAGCCGGTCCCGAGCAGCAGTCCCTGCACGAGCGCGGTCAGGATCGTGCCGCGCATGACCGCCCGCGTGACCACGGCGATCCGTTCGGTCAGGGCTTCGCGCCGCGAGGACTGAAGCGGCACGAGTGCGATGGCCCCGGCCGCCATGGCGCGGCCGTCGCGCACGATGAAGAACAGCAGGAACAGCATGACCGTGAAGGAAAGCACGGTTCCCACCGCGCCGAGGAAGGCGGTGCCACCGAGCGCCGCGAGCCGCTCGAGCAGCTTGCGTCCGCCCTCCAGCAGCCAGGACTGGACTTCCGCGGTGCTCACGTGCGCGTACTGGTCGAGCCAGGCAAGCGCCGGGCCGATCACCGGGAGACTTGCGAAGTCCGCGAAGGTCCTCGCTTCCTGCCCGGCCAGCCATTGCTGCAGCAGGACTGCGAGCGCGGCGGCCTGGCGCGCGAAGGCGACCGCGAGCGCGGTGAGCGGGCCGATGAACAGCACGAGCACGAGGAACGTCAGCAGGAACGCCGCGATGGACTCGCGACCGCGCAGCCATCCGGACAGCCGCGACTGCGCCGGCTGCAGCAGGAAGCCGATGAACAACGCCCAGGCGAGCGGCTCGAGGAACGGCTGGAGGATCCGGAACAGCAAGAAGGCGAGAACCGCGAGGCCCGCGACGGCGAGCACGCGCTCGTAGAAATGAGCCTGCGATCCGCCGTTCACGGGCCGACCGGGCCGCCCGTCAGGACGATTTCGACGCGGCGATTGCGCGCGCGGCCCGCCGCCGTCGCGTTGTCTTCCACCGGCTGGTCGGGTCCGAGGCCCTCGACTTCGATCGAGGTGGCGGCGACGCCCTGGCCGATCAGGTAGTCGCGCACCGTGATCGCGCGGGCGAGCGAGAGTGCGCGGTTGGTGGCGTCGCTGCCGGTGTTGTCGGTGTGGCCCTCGACCAGGAAGCGCAGCTCGGGATAGGTGACGACGATACCGGAGAAGCGCGCGAGGGCCTCGCGCGCGCCGGAATTCAGGATCGCGGCGCCGGTCGCGAACTGTACCCCCGAGATCTCGGCCACGATGCCGCGGTAGGTGTCGCGGGTCGGAAGCGCGCGATTGAGGCGCGCCGTGAACTCCGCGCGGGCGCGGGCTGCCTCGGCCGCGGCCGCCTGTGCGGCCGCCTCGCGGGCCGCAATCTCCGCCCGACGCTGCGACTCCTCGAGCGCGAGCTGCTGCTGCCTTGCCGCCGCCTCGCGCGCCGCCTCGGCTTCGAGGCGCGCTTTCTCCTCCGCGGCCGTGCGCGCGGCGAGCGCCGCCGCCTCGCGCTCCGCGCGCGCCTCGGCTGCGATCTTGCCGTCGATCCCGTCGCGGCGCGCATCCTCGGCGGCCTGCACCGCCTCGCGCGACAGGCGCGGCGCCTCCTTGCGTTCCTTGTACTTCTTGCTGGCCTGGGCCGCTTCCGCGGACGCCAGCAGCGCGCGCGCCTTGTCGTAGATCGCGGCGGCGTACTGCTTTGCAAGTGCGAGGTCGGCGATCTGCAGCGCGTAGCGCGCCTGCACGAGGTCGATGGGAATCTTCGACTTGGGGTTGATCGTCTCGGGCTTGAGGGCGGAATAGTCCATGCGTTCGGCGAGCCCCGCGATCGTGGTCGGGGTGCCCTTGACGTTCTTCGCCAGGTTGCGCAGCACGACGGCGCGGCCCGGAGTCGTCACGGCGTAATGCGGCTCGGCGCTGACGATCAGCGCGAACTGCGCGAGCGCCGTGGAAGTCTCCAGCGAGCCGCGATCGGCGGCAAGCTCGATGGATCCGAGGTTGCTGGCGCGGCCGTCGATGGTCACCGCCCAGAGCACGTAGGTCGCGTAGGGACCGAGCGTCCAGGGCTGCGGCATCTTGCGCACGGAAACCTCGACATTCGAGCGGCCGTCCTGGAATTCGACGATGCCGTCGCCTTCGCCGGCGAGCGCGAGCGCGGTGCTCCTGAACAGCAGGTAGGACTTCGGGCCTTCCTTGTAGCTGAAGGCCTGCATCTGCGAGGCAACTTCCTCCGCGACGATGCCGACCTTCTTCTCCACCTGCTGCGCCGCGACCGGGCAGGCCGCGAGCACGGCGGCGAACGCCGCGATCATCCGTTTCATGGCAGACATGGCAATCTCCCTCCCCTAGAGTGCGGCGCGGATGCGCGTTGCGTGCTCCGCGAGCGCGGCATGATCGGCTTGCTTCGCAGCGTGGATGCCGAGGTCCTTTCCGGCGTAGCGCGGGATCACGTGGAAGTGCAGGTGGAACACGCTCTGGCCGGCGGCCGCTCCGTTCAGCTGCGCGATCATGATGCCCGGCGGGCCGAAGGCCTTGCTGACCGCGCGCGCGACCTTCTGCGCGGTACGCACAGCCGCGGCGAGCGATTCCGGCGGCGTGGAGTGAATGTCCTCGCCGGCATTCTTCGGGACCACGAGCGTGTGGCCCTCGGCCTGCGGCATGAGGTCCATGAAGGCGAGCGTGTCGGCATCCTCGTACACCTTGTGGCACGGAATCTCGCCGCGGACGATGCGCGCGAAGATGTTGTCCGGGTCATACGCCATCGCGATCCTCCAGTTCGATCTCGATCGTGAGCAGGCAATGATCGGGCCAGCGCCCGACGCCCCGGTAGTCCCATTCACGGAAGGAATCCGGCACCAGACGCCGCGCCAGCCGCCGCCCGAGCACGAAATGATCGATCAGCGCGCGCGCGCCCTGGCCGTTGTTGCAGTTTACGACCCTCGCATCGGCACCGGCATTGACGAGGTCCGCACCCGCCGGCTCGCCGTCGTCGAGCTCGGGCCACATCGCCTGAATGCGGTTGCGGCCGTCGCGTGCGGCCTCGCTCTCGCTGCCGAAGCGCCGGTTGAAATCGCCGATCACGGCGAAGGCGGCGCCCTCGCGCGCGCGCCTGTCAACCCAGGTCTCGAGCACCGGCACCTGTTCCTGCAGCACGCGGCAATCCGGGCGCCAATCGGTCAGCGGGCCGCGGTTGCAGGAGGACTTCAGGTGCACGGCGAGGAGGCGGATCTCGCGCCGCGTGCCCGGGTAGAGCGTGACGTCGGCGCCCCAGCGGACGTCATTATCCTCCAGGCCGAGCGCGCGGTAGTCACGGTTGCATCGGAAAGGGATTCCGCGGCGCACCGCGAAGCCGACGTTCTGCACGTGCCGCCGCTTCGTGAAGCAGAAGCCGTGATCGGCGAAGATCCTGGCTGCGACCTCCGTCCCGTCGGTCTCCTGCAGCGCGACCACATCCGCGGGCACGCGTTTCGCGAAGCCAGACACGCGCGCGATGTCCTCCGCGCTCCAGCGGGCGTGCGGGACGATGCTGCAGGGAATCGCGCGGTCGCTGCCACCGGCACGCACGCCGGCAGGCAGGCAGCGCGCCGCGAGCCCGTCGAAAGTCGCGGGCGTCATCATCCACTCGAGGTTCCAGGTCGCGAGCATGAGGCGCTCGGCCGCCGCCGCCTGCGCGGCGAGCGCGAGGACGGCGAGCAATGCCAGGCGCCGCATCACTTGCGCGCTCCACGGCGGTTGGCGACGAGTTCTTCGACGACCGCGGGGTCGGCGAGTGTCGAGATGTCGCCGAGCTCCCGGTGCTCCTCGGCCGCGATCTTGCGCAGGATGCGCCGCATGATCTTGCCGGAGCGCGTCTTGGGGAGCCCCGGCGCCCACTGGATATGGTCCGGCTGCGCGATCGGGCCGATCTCCTTGCGCACCCACGTCGAGAGCTCGACGCGCAACGCCTCCGCCGGCGATTCGCCGGAGACGAGCGTCACGTAGGCGTAGATGCCCTGGCCCTTGATCTCGTGCGGGAAACCGACCACCGCCGCTTCCGCGACCTTCGGGTGCGCGACCAGGGCGCTTTCGACCTCGGCGGTGCCGATGCGGTGCCCGGAGACATTGATCACGTCGTCCACGCGCCCCGTGATCCACCAGTAGCCGTCCTCGTCGCGGCGCGCGCCGTCGCCGGTGAAGTACTTGCCGCGGTAGGCCTTGAAATAGGTGTCGATGAAGCGCTGGTGGTCGCCGTACACGGTGCGCATCATGCCCGGCCAGCTGTCGAGCAGCACCAGGTTGCCCGAGGCCTCGCCCTCGAGGATGCGGCCTTCGGGATCGACGAGCGCCGGCTGCACGCCCGGCAACGGCAGCGTCGCGGAGCCCGCCTTCAGCGCCGTGGCCCCCGGCAGCGGCGAGATCAGGATGCCGCCGGTCTCGGTCTGCCACCAGGTATCCACGATCGGGCAGCGGCCTTCGCCGACCACGCGGTAGTACCACTCCCAGGCTTCGGGGTTGATGGGCTCGCCGACCGTGCCCAGGAGACGGAGACTTGTGCGCGAGGTCGCGACGACCGGCGCGTCGCCCTCGCGCATCAGCGCGCGGATCGCGGTGGGCGCGGTATAGAAGATGCTGACGCGGTGCTTGTCGATGACGCGCCAGAAGCGCGAGGCGTCGGGATGATTCGGCACGCCCTCGAACATCAGGCTGGTCGCGCCGTTCGACAGCGGCCCGTAGACGATGTAGCTGTGGCCCGTGACCCAGCCCACGTCCGCCGTGCACCAGTAGATGTCCTCCTCCTGGTAGTCGAATACGCAGGAGAAGGTGAAGTTGACGTAGACGAGATAGCCGCCGCTCGTGTGCAGCACGCCCTTCGGCTTGCCGGTGGAGCCGGAGGTATAGAGGATGAAGAGCGGGTCCTCCGCGTTCATGCGCTCGGGCTCGCAGCTCGCGGGCGCCCTCGCCACGATCTCCTCGTAGCGCAGGTCGCGGCCCTCCACCCAGTTCACTGCGGCCCCGGTGCGCTTCACCACCACGACGTGCCGCACGGCCAGGCCGCGCGAGGAGATCGCGGTGTCCACGTTCGCCTTGAGCGGAATTTTCTTCCCGCCGCGCACGCCCTCGTCGGCCGTGATGACCACTGCCGATTCGCAGTCCTGGATGCGGCCGGCGAGCGATTCCGGCGAGAAGCCCCCGAACACGACCGAATGAATCGCGCCGATGCGCGCGCAGGCAAGCATCGCGACGGCCGCCTCGGGGATCATCGGCATGTAGATCGTAATCCGGTCGCCCTTCCCGACGCCCATCGCGCGCAGCGCGTTGCCGAGGCGGCAGACCTGCTCGTGGAGCTCGCGGTAGCTGACCTTGCGCGACACCGCGGGATCGTCGCCCTCGAACAGGAGCGCGGTCTTGGCGCCGCGCTTCCCGAGCTGGCGATCGAGGCAACTGACCGAGACGTTGAGTTCCCCGTCCTCGTACCAGCGCACGCGGAAATCGTCCGGGTCGAAGGAGGTGTCCCTGATCTTCGTCGGAAAGCGCATCCAGTCGATGCGCTTCGCGATGCGCGCCCAGAAACCCGCCGGGTCCTCGACCGATTCCCGGTACATCGCCTGGTAGCCGGCGGCCTTCACGTTCGCCCGCGCCGCAAATGCCGCCGGAACCGCATGCCTGTGAACGATCATTCCGCCCCCATGCCCGTCCCTCGTGGGGGTCATTCTAGCGAGCAGGGGCGGATTGACGCAGGTCAAGGCGGGGAAACGTGCCGGGCAGGATCATGGCCGGCAAGGAAGGTGCCCGGCCATGAGGCGAATGCTGCTTCCGCTGCTCTTGTCCGTGGCCCCCGCTGCCGGCGGCGAGGGGCTCGCGACGCTCGTCGAGGACGGCAAGGCGGGTCTCGAGCTGCGCTACCGCTACGAGAGCGTCGAGCAGGCCGATCGGCCGCAGATGGCGGGCGCCAACACGCTGCGCCTGCGGCTCTGCCTCGCGACCGGCGCCGTCCGAGGATTCTCCGCGGTAGGCGAATTCGATCACGTGCAGGCGCTGGGCGGCGAGCACCACGACGACACGCGAAACGGGCTCACGAGCCGCCCGGTTGTCGCGGACCCCGAGGGCACCGACCTCAACCAGGCCTACATTCAATATGTCGCGCCGCGCGAGACCACGCTCCGGCTGGGTCGCCAGCGCATCGGGCTCGACCAGGAGCGCTTCGTCGGCGCCGTCGGCTGGCGCCAGAACGAGCAGACTTTCGATGCGCTCCGGATCGAGACGAAGGCGATCCCGGGCGCCGCGTTCAACTACGCCTTCATCGACCGCGTGCAGCGCGTGTTCGGGCCAGACCCGGGCGTGCCGCCCGCGCACCTCGAGGGCGCAATCCATGCCCTGACCGCCAGGCTCACATCGCTGCCGGTGGGCGCGATCTCGGTGTACGGGTTCCACCTCGATTTCGACGACGCGCCGCAGCTTTCGTCCTCGACCTGGGGTGCACGCTACGATGGCAACCGCAGGCTCGGTGGCGACTGGAGCATTGCCTGGGCGCTCGACTACGCCCGCCAGCAGGACGCCGGCGGCAATGCGGCGAGCGTCGATGCGTACTACAACCTGGTCGAGGTCGCGCTGAAGGCGCCGTCGCTCGGCTTCGCGGCCGGGCGCGAGGTGCTATCCGGCGAGGCGGGAACTTTCGCGGCGACGACCAACCCCGCGTTCCAGACGCCGCTCGCGACGCTGCACAAGTGGCAGGGTTGGGCCGACAAGTTCCTGACCACGCCGTCGGCGGGCATCGAGGACCTCTATCTGGGCGCGAACGCGAAGTATCGCGGCTGGAATGCCCAGGCCGTGTGGCACGACTTCTCGGCCGAGGCGACCGGCGCGGACTACGGCAGCGAACTCAATGTCTCCGTCTCGCGGAAGTTCGCGGACCGGTATGAGCTCCTCGTCAAGTACGCCGGTTACGACGCTGACGAGCTGTTCGCCGACACCGCGAAGTTCTGGATCCAGCTTGCGGCGTCGTTCTAGACGTCGCCCTCCGCGAAGGTGTCGCAGGCCGAGGCTTTGCCTCCCTCGAACCCGCGCCTGAACCAGCGCACGCGCTGGTCCGAGCTGCCGTGAGTGAATGAATCGGGCACCACCGCGCGGCCCGCATTGCGCTGCAGCTGGTCGTCGCCGATGGCGCTCGCGGCATCCAGCGCCTCCTGGGCATCGCCCGGCTCGAGAACGCCGGCCGCCTCGGCGTGCCGGGCCCAGAGCCCCGCGTAGCAGTCCGCCTGGAGTTCGAGCCGCACCGAGAGCTGGTTGCCCTCGACTTCGCCGACGCGCCGGCGCAAGTCCTGCACGCGGCGCGACTCGCCGAGCAGATTCTGGACGTGGTGGCCGACCTCGTGCGCAATCACGTAGGCGCGCGCGAAATCCCCGCCTGCGCCCAGACGCGCGTCCAGCTCCCCGAAGAAAGACAGGTCGATGAATACGCGCTCGTCGGCGGAGCAATAAAACGGGCCCATCGCCGCCTCGGCAAAGCCGCAGCCGGAATCCACTGCTCCGGCGAACAGCACGAGCTTCGGTTCGCGGTAGCTGCCGCCGAGTTCACGAAACTGCGCGCCCCAGGCGTCCTCGGTGTCGGCCAGGACCACCGCGACCTGCTCGCGCCATTCCGCCTCGGCCGCCGATTCCGCGAAGGGTTGCGCGGCCGTGTCCGGTCCCGGGGACGTGCCGACGCCCTGCATCACGACGGAAGGATCGACGCCGAAGTACATCGCGAGCAGCACGATCGCGACCGTGCCGATGCCGCCGCCCACCACGCCGCGGCCGACGCGCATGCCGCGCCGGTCCTCGATGTTTCCGCTCTGCCTGCGGCCGCGCCAGCGCATGTCGGTATTCCCCGTGCTCCTGCCGGATGCGCGTATCATTCTACCCCCCGACTCCGGAAGGGGTGCGGCATGGATGGTTCACTCCAGGCGGAAGGACTTCCCGCCTTCCGCGCATCGCGCGCAGGGACGCTCGGAATCGAGCTCGAACTCATGCTGGTGGATGGCGCGAGCGGGCAACTCGCCTCCGACTCGCCGGCGCTCCTCGCGGAATTTTCGGGCCACCCGCTGCAGGGCCAGGTCAAGGCGGAAGTCACACAGTCGATGATCGAGGTGATGAGCGGCGTGCACGCCTCGGCGGAGTCGCTGGAATGCGAGCTTCGCGACATCTGCCGCGCGGCGCGCGCTGCCGCGGCGCGGCGCGGACTGCTGCTGTGCGGCGGGGGCGCGCACCCGTTCCGCGAGTGGCCGCAGCGCGAGATCTACCCGGATGCGCGCTTCGACCGCCTCTACGAGACTTACGGCTACCTGTTGAAGCTCTTCACCGTGTTCGGCCTGCACGTGCACGTCGGCATGCCGTCGGCGGACGACGCGATCCGCCTGGCGCATGTCTTCAACCGGCACGTGCCGCACCTGATCGCGCTGTCCGCGTCTTCGCCGCTGCAGCGCGGCGTGGATACCGGCTACGAGAGCTCGCGCGTCAACATCGTCAGCATGTTCCCGCTGTCCGGCCACCTGCCGGGCGTGAACGACTGGCGGGGCTTTGCCGCGTATTTCGCGCGCATGCAGGCGACCGGCCTGGTGCGGTCGATGAAGGACTTCTACTGGGACGTGCGGCCGAAACCCGAGACGGGAACCGTGGAAATCCGTGTCTGCGACACGCCGCTGTCCGTGACCACGGCGGCGGACATCGCGGCGCTCTGCCAGGCGATCGCGCGGCGCTGCCTGGCCGAACGCCCGCCGCCGCCGGGCGCGGGCGTTTACGAGGCATACGCCATCAACCGCTTCCGCGCCGCGCGTTCAGCCTTCGACGCGGAGTTCTTCGACGCGGAGACAGGGAAGTCCGATGCGCTCGGCAACTCGGTAGTCGCGCTGCTCGACGCCTGCCTGCCGCACGGCGAAGGCGGGGCGGCGGCGCGCCTGCTCCGCTTGCGGCGCCGCGCGCTCGCCTGCAATTCCGATGCCCGCTGGATCCGCGAGGCGCTGAGAGGCGGCAGCGACTGGGCGCGGCTGATGGAAGCGCAGTCGGACAGGCTGCTCGGGCCCGGGGATCAGCCGGTCAGCAGCGGCCGCCACGGCAGGTAGTGGTCCAGGAGCAGCGCGGCGAACAGCAGCGCCAGGTAATTCACGGAGAAGCGGAACACGCGCATCGGCAGGTCGGGCCGGTCGCTGCCGCGCAGCTTCCAGGCGTGGCGCAGGAAGAGCGCATCGAGCACGAGCGCGGATGCGAGGTAGAACGGGCCCGCCATGCCGGACAGGAACGGCAGCACCGTCACGACCGACAGCAGCAACGTGTAGTACCAGATGAACTGCTTGGTGTACCCGACGCCATGCGTGACCGGCAGCATCGGGATGCCGACGCGCGCGTACTCCTCGCGGCGCGCGATGGCGAGCGCCCAGAAATGCGGCGGCGTCCAGGCAAAGATGATGAGGAACAGGAGCAGCGCGTCCGGGTGCGCGCTGCCGGTGACGGCGGTCCAGCCGAGCACCGGCGGCGCGGCGCCGGCAGCGCCGCCGATCACGATGTTCTGCGGGGTCGCGCGCTTGAGCCAGACGGTGTAGATCACGGCGTAGCCGATGATCGAGAAAAAGGTGAGCACCGCGGTCAGCGCGTTCACGAGCAGCGCGAGGATGAGCATCGACCCCGCGCCGAGCACGAAGGCGAATAACAGCGCGTAGGCCTCGGACACCCGGCCGCGCGGCAACGGCCGCAGCCGGGTGCGCGCCATTTCCGCGTCGATGCGGGCGTCCAACACGTGGTTGATGGCGGCGGCGGAGGAGGCCGCGAGCGCGATGCCGATCGTGCCCCACGCAAGCGCGGAGGCGGGCGGCAGTCCTGGTACGGCCAGGAACATGCCGACCACGGCCGTGAACATGATCAGGGACACGACCTTCGGCTTGGTCAGCTCGAAGTAGTCGCGCACCGTCGCGCGCCCGGCGGAAACGGCCCCGGCCTGTCGTTCGGTGATGCTCATCGGCCCGGCGATGCTAGCACGGCGGGGTCACGGCATCGGCGGCAGGCCGGTGTGCTGGGCCGCGCGTTGCACCATGTAGTCGCACAGCTCGCGCAGGAAGGCGGAGAAGACCCGCACGCGCGCCAGCTTGTGCGCGGCCTGCGTGTGGACGATGGAGAGCGGCGGTCCAGCCCGAGAGCGATCTGCGAGCACCATCACGAGGCGGCCATCCACGAGCTCGCGGGCTGCGAGCAGGTCCATGGTCTG
>JBQTKF010000069.1:0-23485 GCA_052386355.1 Gammaproteobacteria bacterium | reverse complement strand
GCGCGGACCGCGCCCGATTCCTCGAGGCAGGCGTCCGTGACCGCCGTCCCCGTCGCGGCGATCGCGGCCTGCATCGAGAGTGCCAGCGCAGCGCCCGCGGTCACGATGCAGGGCCAGGCGGCCGTGTAATTCGGTCGGGATCTTTTCATGGCGATTCCTCCGGTCCATGGGATGCGCGCAGGCGCGCGCGATGCGGCGACGCAAAGGACCGGACATTCGTCGGCAACCCCGCTGTCATGGACGTTTCCGTCGGTAGACCGGTGGCTTTGCGTCCCCGCCTTTCGGCGGGTTTGCCTTTGTCAACGCCAGTGGATGTTGGGCGGCCCGGCGGGATGCGTCAACGCGTTGTTGACAGAAGCTCCGCGCGCGCGCCGGACGGTCGCGCGCGCCCGGGACGGCGGCGAGGACCAAGACCGCCGGTGCGCCGCAGCGCGCAAACCCCGGCGTCAGGAAGCGCGGTTTGTCGTCCCGGATCGGCGACATCCACACGATTGCACGGATGCCAGGGCGCCGGGTCGCAGGTTCGCAGTCATCATTGAAGTCCGCTCGCTGGGGGGAAGACGGCGGTTGCGGTCAACGATAACTGCGAGCCTGCGACCCGGCGCTGCTGTCCGGCTTCACGTCTCGAGCCGGCCGGCCGTGACCACGATCTCCGGCAGGACCACCGCCGTGGCGGCGCCCAGCACGTCGCGCTCATAGACCACGCGCTGGTCGAGCGCGAGTCCATTGCTCACGAGCCCCGCGAGCGCCGCTACCAGTACGGCTGCGAGCCCCGCGTTTCTGATCGTCGAGTAGGTCTTCATCGCTTTCTCCTTGATTCGGTTGCCGGGAGGGCCCCATGCCCTCCCTCAATTTCCGGACTGCACTGTGGGCCGCGCACCCGCCCGGAACAAACGGGCTTTCTGATGCCCCCTTAAGGGAAACTTGACCACCTTGGCCGCCGCCACCGGCTGCAGCCTGGGTTCGAAACGCCGCCCGGCGATCAGCTCCGCATGGCGCCGCTCGCCTTCCGCCAGCAGGTCCAGGAACCCCAGAAACCCCTGCAGATGTCCACTCATGGCTCGCTCCTCGCTTGGTCTGAAACGGGCACCGCGCCCGTCCTTCGTGGGCTAGACTTTGCAGTCATGGCGTTTGGCGAACAAACGCATAATCTCAACCCCGGTTAAGGGAAACTTCGTGCCTGCATCGGCCTATGGACGCTTGCCCCTCAATGCCTTGCGGGTGTTCGAGGCGGTGGCCACGCGCCTGTCGTTCGCCGAGGCTGCGGAGGCCCTGAATGTCACGCCGGCCGCGGTTTCGCAGCAGATCAAGGCGCTCGAGGATTACCTCCAGATTCCGGTGCTGCGCCGGAGCGGCCGCAAGGTCGAACTGACGCCGGAAGGCGCGAAACTGCTGCCCGGAGTCCAGGCGGGGCTCGACGCGATGGTCGTAACGCTGCGCGAGACGCGCATGATGCGCGCCGGCGGCATCGTCAACGTCAGCACGCTCTCCTCGCTGCTGCAGAAGTGGATGACGCCGCGCCTGCACCGCCTGCACGCGAAGTTCCCGGACTTGCAGGTGGACTGGCACACCTCGCGCGAGGCGGTGGACTTCGCGCGCAGCGATTTCCATGCGGCCGTGCGGCTTGGCGAGAAGATCACGCCGGGCCTCGACTACGAGCACCTGATGGACGAGTGGCTGGTCGTGGTCGCTTCGCCGACGCTCTTCAAGAAACATGGCTCGATCGACGAGCGCACGACGCTCAAGGGCATCCCGATGCTGCAGGCCAAGGACGAGCCCTGGTCGCGCTTCGAAAAGAGCGCGGCGCCGACGCCCTGGCCCGCGGGACCCACCATCATCGACGACTCGGTCAGCGTGCTTTCGGCGGTGCTGGAGGGTCTCGGCTATGCGCCCGCGCGCTGGTCGATCGCGGCGCACGATCTGCTCGCGGGCCGCCTGATGCTCGCGAGCCGCACCATCGTGCCCTCGCGTTTCCGCTACTGGTTCGTATGCCCGCCCGCTTACTCGGAACTTCCCAAGCTGTGCGCGCTGCGCTCCTGGCTCAAGGAAGAGGCGGCCGCCTTCCCGACGCCGGACAGCTGGCTCACCACGCAATAAGAGGGGACGCACCCCTGTTTCCTCGCTTGAAAATAGGGGTGCGTCCCCTATTTGCAAGTCCTTGATGCCGCGGGGCGCGGCGTTTCACGGAACTGTCACCGCACGGTCATGCGGGTGTTACGCCCGTCTCCGACCATGGCGCCACACGGAGGTGGTGCCCCTTGCGTATCGCAGTCGTCACCGAAACCTATCCGCCCGAGGTCAACGGCGTCGCGTTGACGGTGCATGCGCTCGTCTCGCACATGGCCGCGGACCGGCATGAGCTCTCGCTCATTCGACCGCGCCAGCCGGGCGTGTCCGCGCTGCCGCTGCCGCAGCCGATCGAGGAACTGCTCGTGGCGGGCGCCGCGCTGCCGAAGTACCCGGGTCTGCGGTTCGGCTTTCCGGCAGGCCGGCTGCTGAAACGGCACTTCGGCGCGCGGCGTGGACACTGCGCTCTTCGATCCTGCGCGCCGCGATGCGCGGCTGCGCGCGCGCTGGGGCGTACACGGTGACGGCCTCGCGGTCATCCATGTCGGGCGCATCGCCACGGAGAAGAATCTCGGGCTTACGGTCCGTGCGTTCGACGCGATCCGCGAACGCAGGCCTGATGCGCGCCTCATCTGGGTCGGCAGTGGACCGCTGCTCGAGCACATGCGGCGCGATCATCCGCATCACGTTTTCGCAGGTCTGCGGCTCGGCGAGGACCTCGCCGCGCATTTCGCTTCCGCCGACCTGTTTCTGTTTCCGAGCCTGACCGAGACTTTCGGCAACGTGACGCTCGAGGCCATGGGCTCCGGGGTGCCGACCGTCGGCTTCGACTACGGCGCCGCGCATGCACACCTCCGGGACGGCGTGCACGGCCGCGCGGTTCCCTACGACGACGAGGCGGCCTACGTCGCCGCGGCAGTCGAGGTCTCCGTGAACGACGCCGCGCGCCGTGAGATGGGCCGCCTCGCGCGACGCACGGCCCTGTCCCTTTCGCCGGAGAAAGTGGCGCGCGATTTCGTCGGCCTGCTCGCCAGCCTGCCCGCGGGTGCGCCGGCATGAGCACGCTGCCCGCCGTCGAGCTTCCGCTCTGCCTCGCGCTCAACCGCTGGGGCTCGCGGAGTTTCGTTCACGGCTTCTTCGCCACCATCAGCCGGCTCGGCGACGGCGCATTCTGGTATGCACTCATGATCGCGCTCGCGGTGGCGGGCGGCGCACAGGGCGCCAGGGCCGCCTTGCACATGGCGGTCACCGGCCTCGCGGCACTCGCGCTCTACCGCGCGCTCAAGCATCACATCCGCCGCCCGCGACCCTGCGCGGGGGATTCCGGCGTGGTGGCGCTGGTCGCGCCGCTCGACCAGTTCAGCTTTCCGTCGGGCCACACGCTGCACGCGGTGGCATTCACGGCGGTCGCCTGCGCCTGGTTTCCGTCGCCTGCAGCGGTACTGGTGCCATTCACGGCGCTCATCGCCATGTCGCGCGTCGTACTGGGCCTGCACTACCCGAGCGACGTCCTCGCGGCCGCCGCCATCGGTCTCGCATTGGCCGTCGTCTCCCTCGCCGGCGCGGAGATGTTCGCCAGCGTCTAGAATCGGCGTGTGGGGAAACGGGGCAAGCTCTACGTGATCGCGGCGCCGTCCGGCGCCGGCAAGACCAGCCTGTTGCACGCGCTGATGAAGAAGCGCCCGTCTCTCGAGTTCTCGGTCTCCTGCACGACGCGCAAGCCGCGCGCGCACGAGCGGGACGGTCGCGACTACCACTTCATCGATCGCGCGGAGTTCGGGCGCCTGATCGCCCAGGACGAGTTCATCGAGCATGCGGACGTATTCGGCAACTTCTACGGCACTCGCAGGAGCGTCGTCGAGGCCGCGCTTGCCGCCGGCCGCGACCTGATCCTCGAAATCGACTGGCAGGGCGCGCGCCAGGTGCGCGAACGCCTGCCGGAGGCGGTGCAGATATTCATCCTGCCCCCCTCGCGCGCCGAGCTCGAACGGCGGCTGCGCGACCGCAGGACCGACAGCGAGGAAGCGATCGCACGCCGGCTCGAGGAATCGACGCTCGAGATGTCGCATTGGCGGGACTTCGACCATGTGGTCGTAAACCGCGATTTCGACCACGCGCTCGCCGAGCTCGAGGCGATCTTCGACGGCCGTGGCGAGGCCTCAGGGAGGGACCGGCCGGGGCTGGCTGCGCTTGCGGACAGCCTGCTTGGGATTCGCTAGCATTAAGGCGAGGGGAAGTCGGACGGTCATGGCGGCGAAGAGCTCGGGAAGCGACAAACAGAAGTCCATCGGCCGCTGGCACGCCGTGTCGGTCAGGCCCGGCCCGGGCGCCTGCGAAGCGGCCGTTTCCGGCAAGTCCAGCCGCTGGCTGTCGCGCGAGGCCCCGCTCTTGCCGTTGCCGGGCTGCTCCCACCCGGAACGCTGCCGCTGCACCTACCAGCATCACGAGGACCGCCGGTCCGGCCCGCGCCGCGCCGAGGACCTCGATGCCTTCTCGCGGCCCACCCCGGCCGCCAATGAGCGCCGCAAGCGCAGAAGCCGCCGCCAGAGCGACCAGGACTGACGCCCGCCCGCCCGGCGCTATCCGGGGAACCCCCGGTTGCGGTATGATTTGCGGTCCAATTCCCTGAAATTACGGTCTTTTCCATGGCCCGCATCACCGTCGAAGATTGCCTGCATACGGTCGACAACCTGTTCGACCTGGTCCTCCTCGCCGCGAAACGTTCGCGGCGCCTGGTCAACGGCGCCGAGGCGCTGGTGGACTGGGAGAACGACAAGCCGACGGTGGTGGCGCTGCGCGAAATCGCGGAAGGCAAGATCACCATCGACTTGCTGTCCGAGCCGGATCCCGAGCCGGAGCAGGAGCTGATTCCTGAGAACCCGCTGGATCTCGGCGTCGATTTCCGCGCCCCGCAGCTCGGCCTGGGGGACTGAACCCGGGCGGCACGACCCGATGAGCTATGCGTCTTCCATCCTCGGACTGTTGCCGGGCGGAAGACGCGCTCCCGGGATCGCCCAGCTCATTTCCAAGATCGAGGGCTACCTGCCGCCCGACCAGGTCGAGCGGGTGCGCGAGGCCTTTGACTACGCGGAAGTCGCCCACAAGGGCCAGAAGCGCCAGTCGGGCGAGGCTTACATCACCCACCCGGTGGCGGTCGCCGACATCCTCGCCGACCTGCATCTCGACGGCCCGACGCTGACCGCCGCGATCCTGCACGACGTGGTCGAAGACACGCCCTCCTCGATGGCCGAGGTCGAGCAGAAGTTCGGCAAGGAAGTCGCCGAACTCGTCGACGGCGTGACGAAGCTCGACCAGGTCCAGTTCAAGAGCCGCAAGGAAGCGCAGGCCGAGAGCTTCCGCAAGATGATCCTGGCGATGGTACGCGACATCCGCGTGATCATGGTCAAGCTCGCCGACCGCACCCACAACATGCGCACGATCGTGGCGATGCCGACGGAGAAGCGGCGCTCGGTTGCGCGCGAGACGCTCGACATCTACGGGCCGATCGCCAACCGTCTCGGCATCCATTCGGTCAAGCTGGAACTCGAGGAACTCGGTTTCCGTACGCTGTACCCGCAGCGCTACCGCGTGATCGAACGCGAACTCAAACGCGCGCGCGGCAACCAGAAGGAGTTCCTGCCGAAGATCGTCAAGGCGCTGCGCCAGACGCTCGCCAACGCAGGCGTCAATGGCCAGGTGGAAGCGCGCGAGAAGCACCTGTACAGCGTGTACATGAAGATGCGCCGCAAGCGGCTGCCGCTCGCGCAGGTGGTGGACGTCTTCGGAGTGCGCATCGTCGTCAAGACCATCGACGAGTGCTACCGCACGCTCGGCCTGGTGCACGGCCTGTACCGGCCGACGCCGGGGCGCTTCAAGGACTACATCGCAATCCCGCGGGTCAACGGCTACCAGTCGCTGCACACCACGCTGTTCGGGCCGAACGGCATCCCGCTCGAGGTGCAGATCCGCACCGAGGACATGCACCGCATGGCGGAGTCCGGCATCGCCGCGCACTGGCAGTACAAGACCGGCGACGAGGACGGCGCGGCCCAGCAGGCGCGCGCGCGCGAGTGGCTCAAGGGCGTCATGGACCTCCACGAGGGCTCCGCCGAGGAGCTGGTCGAGAGCGTCAAGCTCGACCTGTTCCCGGACAAGGTCTACGTGTTCACGCCGAAGGGCGACATCATGCGCCTGCCGCGCGGCGCGACCTGCGTGGACTTCGCCTACGCGGTGCACACCGGCGTCGGCCAGCGCTGCGTCGCCGCCAAGGTGGATCGCCGGCTGGTGCCATTGCGCACGGCACTGCGCAACGGCCAGACAGTCGAGATCGTCACCGCCAAGGGCGCCCAGCCGAACCCGGCGTGGGCCAGCTTCGTCACGACCGCCAAGGCACGCTCCGCGATCCGTCAGTACCTGCGCAACCTGAAGCGCGGCGAGGCGGCCGAGATCGGCGGGCGCATGCTGAACCAGGCGCTCGCGGAGTTCGACCTGACGCTGAAGAAGCTGCCCGCAGGCCGGCTCGATGAAATCGCGCGCTCGCTGCAACTCAAGGACGGCCCGGAGCTGCTCGAGAAGATCGGCCTCGGCGAACGCTTCGCGCGCCTGATCGCGCGGCGGCTGCTGCCGGCGGACGACGAGCGGCCGGAGGGAGGGCCGCCGCCGCCGCTCGCCATCGCGGGCACGGAAGGACTCGTCGTCAGCTACGCCCGCTGCTGCTTCCCGATTCCCTACGATGCTGTCGTCGCCTACCTCTCGAGCGGGCGCGGCATCGTCATCCATCGCGACAACTGCTCGAATGTCGCCGCATTCGGCAAGCAGCCCGACAAGTGGATACCGGCAGTGTGGCAGAAAGACCAGCAGCGCATGTTCACCGCCGGCCTCGTGGTGGAAGTCACGAACCGCGTCGGCATTCTCGCCCAGGTCGCGACGCAGATCGCCGAACTGCAGAGCAACATCAGTCACGTCAACGTGGATTCCTCGCAGGGCGACCAGTCCACCCTGCTGTTCGAGGTCCAGGTCAGGGATCGCGCGCACCTCGCACGCCTGATCCGCGCGGTCCGCGGCATGAAGGACGTGCTCAAGGTCGAACGCAGCCTCGCCTGAAGCCCGCCGGCGGCGCCCGCGCCACCGGCGCCAAGCTTCCCTCGCTATACTCGGCGGGCGGGAGGGCCGGGGACCCCATGCAGCGCGACAGCCGGATCATCGCCGCGATCCTCGCGGCGGATGTCGTCGAGTACAGCCGGCTGATGGGCGCGGACGAAGCCGGCACGCTCGCCTCGCTCAAGTCGCGGCGCGCGATTTTCGATGCGATCGTGCGCGAGTTCGACGGCCGGGAGTTCGGCAGCGTCGGCGACAGCCTGATGGCCGAGTTCCACAGCGCGGTGAATGCGATTGCCGCCGCGCTCTCGATCCAGGAACGCGTGCGCGCCGAAAATGCGAGGCTTCCGCCGGCGCAGCGCATGATGCTGCGGATCGGCGTCACCCTCGGCGACGTCATCGAGGAACAGGCCGGCGTGTACGGCGACGCGGTCAACCTCGCGGCCCGGCTGCAGGCGCTCGCAAAACCGGGCGGCATCATGATCTCCGCTCCCGTCTACGACCAGGTGCACCTCAAGGTTCCCGCGCGCTATCTCGACGCCGGCACGCGCCAGGTCAAGAACATCGACGAGCCGGTCCGCATCTTCGAGGTGCTGCCGCCGGAACTGCCCGGCATCGCCGGACGCATTCTCGGCGCGCTCTCGCGCCTCGCCTCGCGCCGCTTCCTGCGCGCGGCCGGAGCGGTCGCGGCGCTGGTCATCGCGGCGTCGCTCGGGCTGTTCTGGCGCGAGATCCCCGTGCCGACGACCGGCAAGCGCCTCGGCGAGCTGCTTCAGCCCGGGGCCGCGCCGCCGCCCGATTCGATCGCCGTGCTGCCGTTCGTGAACATGAGCGGAGACCGCGACGATGACTACCTCGGCGACGGGCTCGCCGAGGAGCTCATGCACCGCCTTTCCAGGATTCCGAAGCTGCGTGTCGCCGCGCGCACCTCGGCCTTCTCCTACAAGGGCAAGGAGACGAATGTCCGCGAGATCGCCGATGCGCTGGGCGTCGCCTACGTGGTCGAGGGCAGCGTCAAACGCCAGGGCGACCGCGTGCGCGTCAATGCGGCCCTGGTCGAGCGCGCCAGCGGCGCGAACCGCTGGGCCAATTCCTACGAGACCTCATCGGGCGATTTCTTCGCGATCGAGGATGACATCGGCACGCAGGTCCTCACGGCGCTCGAACTCGTCCTCGAGTCGCGGCCCTCGGGATCTGCGACGGCCAGGGCCCCGGGCAGCGGGGCCGCATACGATTATTTCCTGCAGGGCCTCTCCCGCCTGCGCCAGCCAGCGGGCGTCAGGACCCTGGATGCCGCCGAGGCGCTGTTCCGTCGCGCGCTCGTGGAACAGCCGGACTTCGCGCGCGCTCAGGCGGGGCTCTGCGAGTCGCGGGTTGCGCGTTTCCTGGTTGAACGCGAGCCCGGACACGTGGCCGCGGCGGAAGACGCCTGCGCCAAGGCGCGCGCGCTCGACAGCAGCGCACAGGAAGTGCACGCGGCGATCGGCCGCCTGCGGCTCGTGACCGGAAACGCGGCTGAAGCGGAGGCCGCGTATCGCAGGGCGCTTGCGATCGCTCCGCAGTCGCCGGATTTCCTGATCGGTCTCGCCTCCGCCCTGGCCGCGCGCGGCAAGCCGGCCGAGGCCGAGCAGACTTACGGGCTCGCAACCACCGCTCAGCCGCGCTATGCCGCCGCGCACATGGCTTATGGCACCTTCCTGTTCACGCACGGGCGCGCCGGCGAGGCGATTGCGCCCTACGAGCGCGCGACCGCGCTCGCACCCGACAACCCGAACGCGTTCAACAACCTTTGCGGTGCCCACATCCATGTCGGCAACTTCGACGACGCGGCCGCGGCCTGCAGGCGTTCGCTCGCGATCGCGCCGGGCCGCGGCAGCTACTCGAACATGGGCACGGTTCAGTACTACCGGAGCCAGTACGCCGAAGCGGCAGAAATGTTTCGCAAGGCGATCGAGCTCACACCCGCCGACCACCGGCTCTGGGGCAACCTCGCGGATGCGCTGCGATTCTCCTCCCCGGGCAGCGAAGCCACGGCCGCCTATCGCCGGGCCATGGAACTTGCGGACGGCGAGCTGGCCGTCAACCCGAAACATGCCATCAACCAGGCGCAGGCGGCGTATTATTCGACTCGGCTCGGAGACGGGGACCGGGCCCGCCGGCACATCAAGATCGCCCTGGCAGAAGGGGACAACATCAACGACGTTCACTACTACGTCGCGCTGGCCGAACTGGGCCTCGGCAACGGGGCCCGGGCGGCGGACCATGCGCGCCGCGCGCGTGAACTGGGTTATCCCGAGATCCTGCTGAAGGCGACGCCGGAGCTGGGGGACTTCTAGTTCCTCGTCAACCTGACAAAGGGGAAGAGTCGTGGCCACTACCATCATCCGGATCGGGGTCAAGGAAGAACCAAAACAGACGACGACCGTTTTCAAGGTCGGTAAGAACGATCACGTGGAGATTCAGAACGCAGGCCCCGCTACGCTTACGCTGACGTTCGCCAATGAAAACTCGCCTCTGTGCAAACAGGGCCAGCAGGGCACGGTCAATCCGATCGTCCTTGATGCCGGGAAGGGCGAAAAGTACAAGGTCTGCAAGGGAGAGATTGGCGACAGTTTCTCGTACGTCGCCCAGATCAATGGCTACGAGGCCGAGGACCCGATCGTCATCATCGAGGCTTCGGCTCCAAGTCCGATCTTCATGTTGTTGAGGGATCCGATCGTCATCATCGAAACCACGCTCATCGTGGTCGCACTGTTGGCGCTCGGCTACTGGTTCGGCAAGCGCGCGGCCGCAAAGAAAGCGCAGGCATCGGCCGGCAGGCCGTGATCCCACGGGACGTCAGGGCGCGCGCGTAGCCTCGGCGAGCGCGGCCGCGTCGCGCACCACGATCGAGCCGCGCGCGAGGTCGAGCCAGCCCCTGGCCTTCCAGGCCTGGAGCTGCTGGTTGACGGCCTGGCGCGTCACGCCGAGGAAGCTCGCGAGGTCCTCCTGCGAGATGCGCAACGTGAACCCGTCGCCGTCCTGCTCGCCGTGAAGCCGGCCGAGCGAGAGCAGCCGCTTGGCGAGACGCGCCGGCGCGTCGAGGAACGCCGCATCCTCGAGCAGGCCGCTGGTCCAGCGCAGCCGCTCGCCGCAGAGCCGCAGCAGTTCCACGGCCACCTGCGGCTCGCGCTCGAGCAGCGCAAACAGCGGCTCGCGCCGGATCGACACGAGTTCGGATGCGACCATCGCCGTCGCAGTCGCCGTGCGCGTGCCGCCGTCGAGCAGCGCGATCTCGCCGAAGGTGTCGCCCGGCTCCATGACATTCAGGAAGATTTCGCGGCCGTCGGGGGCGCCGGTGCTGATTCGAACCTGGCCGGCCACCACCGCGTGAAGCGCGTCCCCCGCATCGCCCTGCGCGAACACCGCCTCGCCCGCGCGGTAGGCGCGCTGCGCCGCGAGAGCGGCGATGCGATCGAAGGCCGCGGGCGCGAGGCCGCGGAACAGCGGGCTGCGCTGAAGCACGATGCGACCTGCCTTGGTGGTCACGTATTGCCCGTTGGAGCCGCGCGGGACATCGGGCGCATGATACGCCCCATGCGCCGCATGGTCCTCGGGCTCCTCGTCTTCCTCGCGTCCGCCGCCGCCTGGGCCGATGCCGGCGTGCGGTTCGAAAACGTCCAGCGGATCGTCGCGTTCGCGGACGTGCATGGGGCGTACGACGAACTGGTCTCGGTGCTGCGTGAAACGCAGGTGGTCGACGAGGCGCTGCGCTGGCGCGGCGGCACCACGCACCTGGTCAGCCTCGGCGACCTGCTCGACCGCGGACCGGCATCGCGGCGGGTGCTGGATCTCCTGATGCGGCTGGAGGGCGAAGCGCAGGAGGCCGGCGGCGCGCTGCACCTCGTGCTCGGCAATCACGAGGTCATGAATCTCTCGGGCGACCTGCGCTACGTGAGCGAGGCCGAGTACGCGACCTTCGCGGGCGTCGAGGACGACGCCCTGCGCGACGCCGCCTGGCAGCAGGCCGTCGCGCTGGAGCCGCTCGCCGTACGCGCCGCCTTCGAGGCCGCCCATCCGCCCGGCTGGTTCGGGCACCGGCAGGCGTTCTCCCCGCAGGGCCGTTACGGCGCCTGGTTGCTGTCGAAGCCGTTCGTCATCGTCGTGAACGACACCGCCTTCGCCCACGGCGGGCTGCCGCCGTTCGTCGCAAGACTCGGCCTCGAGGAGACAAACCGCACGCTGCACGCGCAGTTCGCGCGGTTTCTCGCGGCACAGCACGCAGCCGATGCGGTTGCGCTCGAGACGCTGTCCAACACGGAAGTCTTCACCCAGGCCGGGCCGACCTGGTTCCGCGGCCAGGCGCTCTGCAATTCGTATACCCAGACGGAGAATCTGGAAGCCGCGCTCGCGGCGCTGGGCGCAACCCGCGTGGTGGTCGGCCACACGGTGTCCCCGGACGGCCGCGTGCTGTCGCGCTTCGACGGGCGCGTGATGCTGCTCGACACCGGCATGCTGCAGCCGGTCTATCGCGGCACGCCGTCCGCGCTCGTATACGAACAGGGCGCCTGGACCGTCGCCTACGCGGGCCAGCCGGGAAAGCGCGCCCTGCCTGCGGCGCCGTCGCGCGCCGTCGGTCCGCGTCCGCGCGCGCTCGACGACGACGCCCTCGAGCGCTGGCTCGTGGATGCGGAGGTGACCGGCGTCGAGGAACTCGCCGCCGGCATCACCAATCCGCAGCGCCTGACGCTGCGCAGGGACGGCCTCGAGTTGCGCGCCGTGTTCAAGCGCCTGTCCACCGATTTCGGCGTCATCGACCGCAAGCGGGCGCTCGACATCGCCGACCGCTTCCAGTACGAAATCGCCGCCTACCGGCTCGACCGCCTGATCGGCCTCGACATGGTGCCCGTCACCGTGCCGCGCACGGTCAACGGTCATCCGGGCATCGTCCAGTTCTGGATCGACGATTCCATCAACCTGCGCGAGATGCTGGAGCGTCAGCTACAGCCGTCCGGCTGGTGCGAGGCGCTCCCGCAATACAACCTGATGAACGTCTTCGACGTGCTGGTGCACAACACGGACCGCACGCAGGAGAATGCGCTCTTAACGCGCGACTGGATGCTGGTGCTGATCGACCACTCACGCGCGTTCACGACGGAGCTCAGGCTGCCGCGGCTGCTGTACAAGGGCGAGTTGGCAGTTCCGCCTGCGCTCGCGGCCCGGCTGGCGGCGCTCGACCGCGACGCGCTGCAGCGGGAACTCGGGCCCTGGCTGCACAAGCGGCAGATCGACGCCATCCTGAAGCGGCGCGACCGCAAATTGAGCCAGCAGCGAGCCGTCGCGGGCGGCCGGGCCGCCGGCCGCTGATCCGCGCGCCGCCTCGTGGCGGCGCCGGTACTCGCGGCCGATCAGCCAGGCCACCAGCGCCATGGTCAGGCTGAGCACGAACACCAGCCAGACGAACTGCTGCCGGCCCTCGTCGAACACGCGCATGCCGACGAATACCGACAGCGTCGACAGCAGGTCGCCGGCGCGGAAGAAGAAGGTGTCGATCGCGGTCTTGGCCTGGTACTTGACGTCGCGGCTGCCCGGCAGGAGCAGCGCATGGCGCGTCGTGTTCAGCAACGAGTAATCGAGGCTGCGCTGAAGCACGAGCACCGACTGCAGCAGCAGGAATGCCGGGATCATGCCGACCAGCAGGTAGCCGGCGGCGAATGCCAGGGGTGTGACGAGCAGCGCGCGCGCGAGCCCGGCGAGCAGGATGATGCGCGACACCAGCAACAGCTGGATCGCGAACGCGACGAAGGTCACGGTCGCGCAGAACCCGCCCATGAAGCGCCCGATGAACAGCGATTCGCCGCCCGGCGCCTCGCGGCCCGCCCGCTCGACCAGCCAGCCGGCCAGCACGTAGTCACCCGTGGAGGTGATCCAGTTGAGCAGCACGACGAGCGCCGCGATGCCCGCGAGATAGGGACTCTTTGCGATCACGGCGAAGCCGCCCAGCCAGCGCGCGACGGGTCGTGCCGGCTCGGTGACCTGCGTGCGCGCGTCGCTTTTCGCGCCGTCGGGGACGAGCGAGCGGGCGTGGCCGCTCGTCCAGACCGAGGCGGAGAGCACGCCCGCGGCCGCGAGCATGAGCCCGCCAGGCCCGAGCGCCTCGAAGCCGGCGGCGGCCAGTTGCGAGCCGCACCAGGCGCCGGCCGAAACGCCGATCGCGATGACGCCGAACAATCGCTGGCCCGACGCCACGTTGAAGAGGTCGGTCGCGAAGGCCCAGAACTGGGTCACCGCCATCACGCCGAACAGGCTGACCCAGACGAAGAAGACGAATCCCAGCCGGAATCCTGCCTGGGCGAGCAGGAAGAAGACCAGCAGGTTGAGCGCGAAGAAGGCATTCACACGCTGGAACACCCGGCCCGGCGCGACGTGGCGCACGAGCCAGCCGTACATCGGGATGATGGCGAGCAGCAGGAGCGCCTGCACGCCGACGGCATAGCTGCGCAGTTCCGCTCCGCCCTCGGTCAGGATCAGCGCCTCGCGCACCGGCCGCACCAGGTAGTAGGCGACCATCAGCAGGAAAGCCTGCGCGCACAGCACCGCGATGCAGCGCCCTTCGCCGGCGTGCACGCGCGTGAAGACCGAGAGCATGCGCTCGAATGCGGTGTGACGTGCCGGGTCGATCATCGCGATCCCTTCCGTTCTTCGTCGCGTCCCGAAAAAGAGCGCCCGGCCAAGGGCGGCCGGGCGCCTCGTGCGCGCATGCTTCAGGCCTCCGGATATGCGCGACGGTCATGCGCGGCGGCGACGGCCTCCGGATCGGCCTGCGCGCCGTTGCCAAGGATCAGCGCCGGGTTGAGTGCTTCGACGAGCGTGGACACGAGTACGGTCGTGATCGTGATCGCCGCCAGGCCGGACGCGAAGGAACGGCTGCGGGGGGTCATCTGGGTCTTCATGGCTTCTCTCCTCCGGATCGGGATGCTGTTCGATCCGGGGGCGATCGTGATCCCCACGGCGAAATCGTTCTGTCAGGTACCGGACACAACTCGCGTTATCATGTCGGCCCTCATCCGCAGGGACGGGCATCCATGGCGCGCAGGGTGATCCAGACGCCGCAGGCTCCGGCCGCGATCGGCCCGTACTCGCAGGCCATTGCAGCCGGCGGAATGGTGTTCCTGTCGGGACAGGTCGGCCTCGATCCCGCGAGCGGCCAGTTGGTCGCCGGCGGCGTCGAAGCCGAGGCGCGGCGCGCGTTCGACAACCTGCGCGCAGTCGCGGAGGCCGCTGGCGCGGGCCTCGACGCGGCGGTGCGCGTCACGATCTACCTGACCGACCTCGGGCAGTTCGCGGTGGCCAACCGCATCATGCAGGAGTATTTCCGCGAGCCTTATCCGGCGCGCGTGACCATCGGCGTCGCAGCGTTGCCGCGCGGCGCCGCGATCGAGGTCGACTGCATCCTGGTGCCGTGACCACGGAAGCACGGCCGGTCACCGCGCTCAAGGGCGTCGGCCCGGCGCTCGCCTCGCGCCTCGCGAAGTTGGGCGTCGCGACCGTCGCCGACCTGCTGTTCCTGCTGCCGAATCGCTACGAGGACCGCACCCGCGTCGTGAAGATCGGCGGCCTGCGCCACGGCATGCGGGCGGCGGTCGAGGGCACGATCGAACTTGCCGAAGTCGTGTTCCGCCGCCGGCGTTCGCTGCTGGTGCGGCTCTCGGACGGCACCGGATTCCTGACGCTGCGCTTCTTCCATTTCAGCGGCTCGCAGCAGTCGCAACTCTCGCGCGGCACGCGCCTTCGCTGCTTCGGCGAGGTGCGGCGCGGGCCGCTCGGCTTCGAGATCGTCCATCCCGAATACCGGCGCGCGGACGCGCCGGACACCCAGGCCGTCGAAGGCGCCCTCACGCCCGTCTATCCCGCGATCGAGGGCATCCAGCAGGGGCGCCTGCGCAACCTGACCGCGCAGGCGCTCGCCGTTGCCGGCGCGGGCGAGCTGCCCGACTGGTTGCCGCCGGAATTGCAGCGCGGACTCAGGCTGCCGTCGCTTGCGGAGGCGCTCGCCTTCATCCACCGCCCGCCGCCCGATGCGAGCCTCGAGCTGCTCGACTCGGGGCGGCATCCGGCGCAGCGCCGCCTCGCGTTCGAGGAGCTGCTCGCGCACCAGATCACGCTGCGTGACCTCCGCAACGAAGTCCGCCGCGATCCCGCCTGGCCGGTCGCGCCGAAGGGTGCGCTGGCCGCCCGGCTGCTTGCGACCGTCGGCTTCCCGCTCACCGCGGCGCAGCATCGCGTGCTGCGCGAGATCCGCGCCGACCTCGCCGTGCCGCACCCGATGCTGCGCCTGGTGCAGGGCGACGTCGGCTCCGGCAAGACCATCGTCGCGGCGGTCGCCGCGCTCGACTGCGTGGAGGCGGGCTTGCAGGCCGCGCTGATGGCGCCCACGGAGCTCCTCGCCGACCAGCACGCGCAGAACTTCGCGCGCTGGCTCGCGCCGCTTTCGCTCGAACCGCTGCTGCTGACCGGCCGGCTCGCGGGCCGCGCGCGGCAGACGGCGCTCGCGGAAGCCGCGGCAGGCCGCGCGCTCGTGATCGGCACGCATGCGCTGTTCCAGGAGGGCGTGCAGTTCGAGCGGCTTGCGCTCGTAATCGTGGATGAGCAGCACCGCTTCGGCGTGCACCAGCGCATGCGCCTGCGCGAGAAGGGCTCGACCGGCCGGTTCCCGCACCAGCTGATCATGACCGCGACGCCGATTCCGCGTACGCTCGCGATGACGGCCTATGCGGACCTCGACGTGTCGGTGATCGACCAGATGCCGCCGGGACGCACGCCGGTCGCGACCGTGGCGCTGCCGGATTCGCGCCGCGACGAGGTCGTCGAGCGCATCCGCCGGGCCTGCGCCGCGGGGCGACAGGCCTACTGGGTCTGCCCGCTGATCGAGGAGTCGGCGCTGCTCGAGGCGCAGGCAGCCGAGGACACGGCCGCCGTGCTCGCCGCGGCGCTGCCCGGCGTGACGATCGGCCTCGTGCACGGACGCATGCCCGCGGCGGCGCGCGAACGCGCGATGGCGCGGTTCAAGGCCGGTCTGATCGCACTGCTGGTCGCGACCACCGTGATCGAGGTGGGTGTGGACGTGCCGAACGCGAGTCTCATGGTGATCGAGAACGCCGAGCGCATGGGGCTTGCCCAGCTGCACCAGCTGCGCGGCCGCGTCGGGCGCGGCAGCGAGGCCTCGAGTTGCGTGCTGCTCTGGCGCGCGCCGCTGTCGCCGCTCGCGAAGGAGCGCCTCGCCGTGCTGCGGGCCACCAACGACGGTTTCGAGGTCTCCCGGCGCGACCTCGAGCTGCGCGGCCCGGGGGAACTCCTCGGCACCCGGCAGGCCGGGCTGGCGATGTTCCGGATCGCGGATCTCGCGCGCGACGCCGACATGCTGCCGCGGGTACAGGCCGCGGCGGAGATGATGATGCGCGCACATGCGGCTAACATTGCGCCGCTGAAGCGGCGCTGGATCGGCGCCTCGACCCGCTACGGAAAGGTGTGAGCTTGTCGTCTGCGATGCCATCTGGACTGAGAACCGGCCCGGCCTGGAGCGCCCGGCTCGACACATTCGCGCCGTCCGCCCAACCGGCTGCCGCCGCCTGGCTGTCCGAACCGGGCCTGCTGACCGAGCGCCTGCGCGCCTGCTGCGACGGCCAGCCCGGGCTCGCGATCGTCTCCGAGACGGACGCGCCGCTCGCGGCCGAGGACGCCGAGTACCTCGCCGCCTCCGGCACCGCCGCGTTCGTGCGCGAGATCGAGTTGACCTGCGATGGCCGTGCCTGGGTATTCGCGCAGACGCTGGTGCCGCAAGCGACGCTCGCACGCCACGGCTGGCTGGGAAATCTCGGCCGGGCGGCGCTCGGCGAACGGCTCGCCTCGATCCCGGGACTCGAGCGCGGCCCGCTCGAGTTCGCGCGCCTCGCCCCCGGCCAGCGCCTCTATCACCGTGCGCTGCGCGACCGTCGTGATGCGCCCGCCGCGCTGTGGGCTCGGCGCTCCTGGTTCGCGATCGGCGGCGACCGGCTGCTGGTGCAGGAAGTGTTCCTGCCGGAGTCGCACGCGTGAACGCCCTCGGCCAGACCGCGCGGCCGCCGCGGCGCCGGCGCGACCCGAACTACAAGCCGGCCTGGAAGCCGCAGCCATTGCGCGGGATCGTGCGTGGCATCGCAGAGACGCTGCGCGAATACGCCCTGCTGATGCGCCTGCACCGCCCGATCGGGATCTGGCTCCTGCTGTGGCCGGCCCTGTGGGCGCTCTGGATCGCGGGCGCCGGCAGGCCCGATGCGAAGCTGCTCCTGATTTTCGTCGCGGGCGTCGTCGTCACGCGCTCCGCCGGCTGCGTGATCAACGACTACGCGGACCGCGACTTCGACCCCTCGGTTGCGCGCACTCGCGATCGCCCGCTGGCGGCGGATCGCGTCGCCCCGAACGAAGCCTTGTTCCTGTTCGCCGCACTCGGGCTCGTGGCGGTCGCGCTCGCGATGCAGCTCGACCCGCTGGCGCGGCTCTACGCGGTCGCCGGCGCCGTGCTGACGGTCACCTACCCCTGGCTCAAGCGCTACGTCCACGTGCCACAGTTCTACCTGGGCGTCGCTTTCGGCTGGTCGATCCCGATGGCATTTGCCGCGATCGGGGGCGAGGTGCCGCGCATCGCCTGGCTGCTGCTGGTCGCGGTCGTGCTGTGGGCGGCGGTCTACGACACGATGTACGCAATGGTGGACCGCAAGGACGACCTGCGCATCGGCGTGAAGTCCACCGCAATCCTGTTCGGCGAGGCGGACCGGTTCATCATCTTCGCAATGCAGGCGATGACGCTGTTCGCGCTCTGGCTCGCGGGCGACGAGGCGGGCCGCGGCATCTGGTACCGGGCGGGACTCGCGGCCGCCGCGCTCTTCTTCCTCTACCAGCAGTGGCTGATCCGCGCACGTGAACCGGAGGCGTGCTTTCGCGCGTTCAACAACAACCACTTCGTCGGCATGGCGGTGTTCATCGGCCTGGCGCTCGACTATCTCTACCGCGGGAATACCTGAGCCGGCTCGCCCGAACCGGCGGCGCGCGCCACCGACCAGACTTCGACGTGCAGGCAACCCGCATGGCGCAGCGCCCGCGCGAGCGACTCCGCCGTCGCGCCGGTCGTCAGCACGTCGTCCACGATCGCGACGCGCATCGGCGGTACGACGGTGCGCACTTCGAAGGCGCCGCTGACGTTGATCGCGCGAACGATCGCGGGCAACGCGGCCTGCTCCTCGGTATCGCGGATTCGCCGTGCGAGTCCGTCCTGCACGGGAACCCCCAGTGCCTCGGCGACGAAAGCGGCGATCTCCCGCGCCTGGTTGTAGCCGCGGCGCGCCTCGCGCGCGGGGTGGAGCGGCACCGGCACGATCGCGTCCACGCGCGCGCGTCCACGCTCGGCGAGCCGGCGCCCGAGCAGGGTGCCGAGGATGCGACCGATCGAAAGCTGGCCGCGGTACTTGAAGCGGTGGATCAGTTCAGGCATCGGGAACTCGTAGCGATACGGGGCGAAGGCCGCCTCGACGGCGCGCGGCCGCGCGCGGCACGCGGGGCAGCGGCCGCCCGAATCCTCGAACGGCCCCGCGCAACCGGGGCAGGCGCGCGGGTTCGCCGGCAGGTCGCCTTCGCAGCCGCGGCAGAGCTCGAGCGAGGGCGGCTGCCCCCGATCCAGGCACAGGTAGCAGCTGGGTGGAAACAGGCCGTGCAGCAGGGACCGGGCGTCCCAGGCGCGACGCGCCGGGTGCGGTGGACAAGCCGCGCGGGCCTTCGAATACTGCCTCACCGCGCCATGGTGGGCGGGCGTTGCCGGGCCGGTGCGCGGGTAATTCGCCCGGTTCGGGGAGCAATTCGATGCCACAGGCGGCGGCCGCAGGACGCGCGTTCGACGAGAAGGCGATCCGCCGCCACTTCGACCGCGCGAGCGCGAGCTACGACGAAGCCGCCGTGCTGCAGGCGGAGATCCGCGGCCAGGTGCTCGGTCGCCTGGACTGGATCGCCTTCACGCCCGGGGTGGCACTCGATCTCGGCTGCGGCACCGGGCGGGCAGCGGCGGCGCTCGCGCAACGCTGGCCCGGCGCGCGGGTGATCGCCGCGGATCTTTCCGGTGGCATGCTGCGGGAGGCGGCGAAGCAGGCCGCCGCCGGAATGCCATTCGAGTGCATGCAGGCGAATGCCGCCGCACTGCCGCTGCCCGACGCCAGCGTGGATCTCGTGTTCTGCAACCTGATGCTGCAGTGGTGCGACGACCTCGATGCCGTTTTCGCCGAGGTCGCGCGCATCCTGCGCCCGCGCGGACTGTTTACCTTCGCGACCCTGGGCCCGGATACGCTCGGTGAGCTGCGCGAGGCCTGGCGCGCCGCGGACGGGAACCTGCACGTGAGCCCATTCGCCGACATGCACGACATCGGCGACGGGCTGGTGCGCGCAGGCCTCGTCGAGCCCGTGCTCGACGTGTCGCGATACACGCTGACCTACCCGGATGTGTTCGCGTTGATGCGCGACCTCCGGGCGATGGGCGCCCAGAACGCCGCGATCGACCGTGCCCGCGGGCTTACCGGCCGCGGCCGGCTGCGCGCCGTCGAGGCGGCGTACGAGCAGTTCCGCCGCGACGGGCGGCTGCCCGCCAGCTGCGAGGTCGTGTTCGGGCAGGCATGGGGTGCGGTCGCGGGGGCAGTGCGGCGGCACGATGACGAGGTCGCCATTCCGCTCACGCGCGTCGGCAGGCGCTGACGGGCGTCAGTAGCCGAAGAATTCCTCCGATTTCACGTCGTCGTCCTCGACGCCGAGGCCCTCGAGCATCTCGCGCATCGCCGCCACCATGCCTGGCGAGCCCGCCAGGTAGTAGACGGGAAGCTGCAAGCCTGCGGTCGAAGACGCAATCCATTCGGCATCCATGCGGCCCGTCCTGCCGTTCCAGTCCGCGGAATGGCCGTCGATTCCGGTCATCGTGACCTGCAGTCCGAGCGACGACACGCGCCTCGCGAGCGCGCGCAATTCGTCCAGAAAAGGGGCCTCGTCGGGCCTGCGACACGAGTGCAGCAGCAGGAACCGCCGCCGCGACTGCGCCCGCGCGGCATCCCGCAGCATGCTGACGAATGGCGTGACACCGATGCCCCCGGCCAGCAGCACGGCGGCCCGGCTCTCGTCGCGGCGCAGTGTCAGCGATCCGAACGGACCCTCGAGGGCGGCGGGCGCGCCCGCCGGCAGCGTTGACAGCGCCGTCTTGAATTCGCTCGGTCGCATGCGCGTCGCAATCGTGAGCGGTTCCTCCTGCGGCGCGCTCACGATCGAGAACGCATGACGCAGCTCGCCGGCCGCGCCGGACAGCACCAGGTCGACCGCCTGGCCAGGCTGGAAACGGAAATCCTGCGGGCGCAGGAAACTGAAGGCCTCGGTCCCGCGCGCGACAGTCGAGCGCGCAAGCAGGCGCGTCGGGAGCGCGCTCATGATCCGAGCGGCCCGCATCCGGTCAGGCGCGCGACTGCGGAATGGTTGTGGATGGATTCGAAGTTCTCCGCCTCGACGGTAAACCGGCCGATGCGCCTGTCGCCCATCAACTCGAGCGCCACGTCGCGCACCAGATCCTCGGCGAACTTCGGGTTCTGGTAGGCGCGCTCGGTCACGTGCTTTTCATCGGCACGCTTCAGCAGGCCGTACAGTTCGCAGGAAGCCTGCCGCTCCGCAATCGCGATGAGGTCCTCGAACGGCACCGCCGGCGCCGATTCCGCCTCGATCGAGATCATCGAGCGCTGGTTGTGGGCGCCGTATGACGATATCTCCTTCGAACAGGGACAGAGGCTCGTTACCGGAACCCCGACCCGCGTGCGCAACCTGAATTCCCCGCTCGCCGCCATCGTCCCGGTCCAGCGGACCTCGTAGTCCAGCCAGCTCCGCGCGCCCGAAACCGGCGCATACTTGTCGAGGAAGCAGCTGAAGGACATCTCGATCTCACCGCTCGCTGCGCCGAGTCTCGCCAGCATCGTGCCCGTCAGGCGCCGGAATGAGGCGGGATCGAGCGGTTGCACCTGCGATTCGAGCAGTTCGACGAAGCGCGACATGTGCGTGCCGCGCGCCGAGGGGGGCAGCGCCACGGACATCGCACATGTCGCGATCGCCGGCACGATGCCGTCGCGCGTCCGCACATTGACCGGCAGGCGGATGCCCCGGATGCCGACCGCATCGATTGCGAGTTGCCGGGCGTCCGCGCGGGACTGGATGTCCGGCAGCTCGACGTTCAATGCGCGGGCGGGCAGCGCGGGGCTCATGCGGGCACCTCAGCGGAACTTGTCCGGGAACTGCTTCGCCAGGGCATCGGCGAGCGCATCCGCGATGACGTACATGTGGCCCGTCATTGCGGACCAGGTCTGCGCCTCGGCATCGAACTGCCTGGCGGCAAACTGCTGGATCTGCTGCACGTGATGGGCGCCATGGGCCGTCAGCAGCCCGCGCAGCGTTTCGTTCGGCAGGTACGGATTGGCGCCGCTCAGGAATGTCGCGATTTCTCCCGCGTTCGTCACCAGGCGCTGGAAAGCGGCGTCCTGGTCAGCCTTGCCGGCTGCGCGCGTTGCCGTGAGGTAGTCGTTGATCGCGCCCCAGTGGCCGGCGAGCTGCCCGAACAGCTTGTCCGATGCGGCCTTGCCGTAGAACGGCTCGATGGCGCCCGCGATGGCTTTCGCGTTGGCGACCACCTGCTTCTCGGCTGCCGTGGCGGCAACTGCGTCGCCTTCGAACCTCGCATCGACGACGGCCCGCACCCAGAACACGTGTCCGATCCACAGGTCGCGCAGCGCCGCGCGCGTCGCGGCGAGCTTTGCGGGGACGGCCGCTTCCGCTGCGGCCGTGGCCGGTGCGGATTCGTGGCTGGCATGGACGGGCATGCTCGCGGCCAGTGCGGCGGCAAGCACGAATGGCAGACTGGTCTTCATGGTGATTCTCCGGTGTGTCATTAACGATATTTCGAAGTGCGCCTGGTTCATCGGTCACAGCGACTTCAGGTACTCGACCAAGTCCGCCATCTCTGCGGCCGTCAGGCCGAGCGCCAGGCGCTCGTTGTAGAGCGCGACGACCTCATCGAGCGTGGCGGCAGTGCCGTTGTGGAAATAGGGCGGGTGCTGCCAGAGGCCCTTGAGCGGGGCCGTGCGGTACTGTTTGGTCGCGCTGCGCGACGCGTAACTCGGGACGCCGTCCGGCTCCGGTTCGCTCACGACTTCCCCGGGCGCGTGCAGACGCTCATTCGCGTCCGTCAGTTCGGGCCCGCTGTGGCACGTGGAGCAACGCGCGACCCCCGCGAAGACCGCCCGGCCTCGCGCCGCGGCCGTCGCATCGAAGCTGCCGGCGGGCGGCGGCGGTGCCGCGATCGAGAGCTGGTACGCCTGCAACGCAGGGAGTTTTCCGCCGATCAGGTCTCCGTTGCCGTTGACGACCATGACGCCGGTGCGCGGCTCCGAGAACGTGCCGTGTCCGCCCATCTGCGTGACGCCGACATAGCGATTCCAGTAGGCGAGATCCTCGCCGTCACCCGTTGACGTGATGCGATGGATGCCGCGCAATCCGAATGCCGGCGGTATCGCCTGGGGACCATTGAGCCCGTCGAAGTTGAAGCGGGGGTCGTACTTTCCCGGGCCCCAGGAGCGATAGATTGCCTTCGCGTCGGCGCTGAGCGCGGGCGACAGCGCGATGATGGCCCCCGGATTCAGGTCGCGGTTCGGCCAGCCGTCGAGGCGCTTGCCGATCCCCGGCGCGAAAGAATCGTCCACCGTGGAATGGCACAGCGCGCAGGTGATGCCCACCCGGGTCAGTGAGTCCACGCCGTTGATCGCTTCGACCGTGCCCTTGACGCCGAGCACGGCGTCCAGTTTCAACAGCGCGACGGTCGTCGCGGGATCCGTGAGGCTGATGGTTCCGTCCTGGATCCCCCGCACGACGGCGGCCGGCAGGGCATCCGCGTCCACCTTCAATCCGACCGACAGCGCCGTCGCCGGATCCACCGCTGTGCGGATCACTTCATGCATGCGCAACGCATCGGTCCACTGCGTCTCGTCGCCGAAAGTGTCGTAGCGGAAAATCTCGCGGCCCATGGCGACCAACGCCGGATCCAGTGCGGTCGTGAAGCTCCAGCTGACGTCCGCCGGCAGCCCCATGCCCAGGCTGCTTGTCGCGCCAGTGCGGATTGTGGCGACGCAGGTCGCATCGCCCGGCAACGCGGCCGCCGGCGTGAACACCGCACGATTGAGCGCGGCGTGGTAGTCCACCGATCCCGCGACGGGACCCGGGCAGCCCACCGCAAACGTCGCCGCATTCA
>JBQTKF010000068.1:0-37025 GCA_052386355.1 Gammaproteobacteria bacterium | reverse complement strand
GCGGGCGCCACCTGCGGCTGCATGTTGGGGCGGGCGTGCCGGCGCGGCGGGCTTGGGGTAAAAACTGGGCCCCCCCCCATTTGCCCGCGCCACCCACCCGCGCCTGCTCTATGGCGGGGTAAATTGGGGGGCGCCCCCTTCTCATTCCAGCGCGGCGAGCGCCTCGCGGATTCCCGCCACCGCGGTCACCACCACTGCCTCGACCGGATGGCGGGGCGCGTTTGCCCGTGGCACGACGGCGCGGCGGAAGCCGTGCTTCGCCGCCTCGCGCAGCCGCTCTTCGCCGTAGGGCACCGGCCGCACCTCCCCGGTCAGTCCGGCTTCTCCGAACAGCACGAGGTCCTGCGGCAACGGCCGCCCGGAAAGGCTGGAGGCGAGCGCCGCGACCACGGCGAGGTCCGCCGCCGTTTCGCCCAGGTGCACGCCGCCGACGACATTCACGAACACGTCGTGCCCGGCGAGCGCCAGGCCCGCATGGCGATGCAGCACGGCGAGCAGCAGCGCGACGCGGTTCGACTCGAAGCCGACCGCGACACGGCGCGGGTTCGCGAGTGCGCTCTCGTCGACCAGCGCCTGCACTTCGATCAGCATCTGGCGCGTGCCTTCACGCGCGACCGTGACCGCCGAGCCGGACACCGGTTCCGAGCCGCGCGAGAGGAAGATCGCGGACGGATTGCGAACTTCGCAGAGGCCCCGCTCCTCCATCGCGAACACGCCGATCTCATTCACTGCGCCGAAGCGGTTCTTGACCGCGCGGATGACGCGGTAGCGGCTGCCGGAATCGCTTTCGAAATAGAGCACCGTGTCCACCATGTGCTCGAGCACGCGCGGGCCGGCGATGACGCCCTCGCGCGTGACGTGGCCGATCAGGAATACCGCGGTGCCGCTCGCCTTGGCGTGCCGCACCAGGCTCGCGGTGGATTCGCGCAGCTGGGTCACCGCGCCGGGCGCGGCCTCGACGCCGGCGGCCGACATGGTCTGGATCGAGTCGACCACCAGCACGCGCGCCCGCGACTCGCCCGCGAGTTCCAGGATGCGCTCGACTGCGGTTTCGGCGACCACCGCCAATTGTCCTGCGGCGAGCGCGAGCCGCCGCGAGCGCTCGCCGACCTGGCGCACCGATTCCTCGCCGGTCGCGTACAGCACCGGCTGCCGCATTGCGAGCGCGGCGGCGCATTGCAGGAGCAGGGTCGACTTGCCGATGCCCGGGTCGCCGCCGATCAGCGTGACCGATCCCGGCACCAGTCCGCCGCCGAGCACGCGGTCAAGTTCCGCGAAGCCCGTGTCGAGCCGCACCTCCTCCTCCGAGGCGAGAGCCGTCACCGGCGACGCGGCAACGACCGGTCCGCTCCTGCGAGCGGCACCCGGCGATCGCGATTCGGTGAAGGCGGAGAGCGTGTTCCACTCGCCGCAGGACGGGCATTGGCCGGCCCAGCGCGGTGTGTCAGCGCCGCAGGACGAACAGACGAACGCGGTACGGGGCTTGGCCATGGTCGGGTATGGCTCCTGCGGAGCGGCGATGCTAGCACGCGACCTCCGGCCGCCGATGCCCCCGGGGATTGCGGCCTGGTGCCGTGTTCTGCAGATATCTTGGCCACCCTGAGCGCATCCGCCGGTGCGCGCGAAGGCGCACCGAGGAAGCCGTGGCGGGACCGCGGCGACGAGGTGCAACACCCGCGCGCACCGGCGGATGGGCTCCCGACGGCCGCCGCGGCAGGTGGCAAGATATCTGCAGAACACGGCACTGGGTCGCGGTTTCGCCCATAAGCGCTTGAAAATCCGGCCCCTCCCAGTATCGGCCGGACGCACGCCCGTTTATGATTCGCGGATCAAGGTGGTCAGGGATCGTGGGGCGCATGCCTGACGAATCGAGCCGCGGCGGCTGGCTGCGCAATCTTTCCGGCGTGGCGGGCCGGACGTCCGGCGATCCGGCACCGAAGATCGGCAAGCCTCTGGAGGTGGCCGTCGGCGAGAAGCCGCTGGCTGCCGCCGCCGGTGTCCCCGCGCGCGCCCTGCGCGGCAAGGCGCTGCGGCCGGGCCAGATCTTTCATCACTTCAAGCTGGAGCAGGAGCTGGGCCGCGGCGCGACTGCAACCGTGTACCGCGCGACCGACCAGACAACGGGCGCCGTGGTGGCGTTGAAAACGCTGTCGCTCGCCGACGACTGGCCCGACGACCTGCTCGAGGAAGCCAAACTGCGGCTGCTGCGCGAGGCCGAGGCGGCGGGCTCGCTCGCGCACCCCGACATCGTCGAAATCCGCGAATCGGGCGAGCACGAGGGCCTCGTCTATCTCGCCATGGAATACGTCCAGGGCGTGAACCTCGGCATGCACGCGACCGAGGGCCGGCTGCTGCCGCCACGACTTGCCGCCGAGATGTGCGCGCGCGTCGCGGACGCGCTCCACTTCGCCCATCAGCGCGGCATCATCCACCGCGACATCAAGCCCGCCAACGTCGTTTTCGACCAGAAGAACCGCCGGGTGCGGGTGATGGACTTCGGCGTGGCACGCCTGGTGGACAGTCGCGCCACGCGCACCGGCGTGATCCTGGGCTCGCCGTCCTACATGGCGCCGGAACAGCTCGACGCGCGCCCGGTCACCGCGCAGTCGGACATTTTCTCGCTGGGTGTCACCCTGTTCCAGCTGCTGACCGGCATGCTGCCGTTCCGTTCCGACTCGATTCCGGGCCTGATGCAGAAGATTTCCGGCGAACCCCACCCGCCGCTGCGCGTGATCCGGCCCGACCTGCCCGCCTCGCTCGGAGCCGTCCTCGACCGCGCGCTGGCGAAGGACCCCGACCTGCGCTATCGCAGCGGCGCCGAGATGGCGCAGTCGCTGCGCGACGCGGCGCAAGAAGTCGATCCGTCGATCCGTTGATGGGGCGCTACGTCACGCTGCGGAATCGCGTGCCGGCCGTCGGCCTGACCGACACCGGCAAGGTGCGCGAGCACAACGAGGACTCGATCGCGCTCGACACCGACATCGGACTCTACGTGCTCGCCGACGGCATGGGCGGCTACAACGCGGGCGAAGTCGCCTCCGGCATCGCGGTCAAGACCATCACCAACCTGGTGCGCGAGGCGTTCCTGGCGCAGGAACTCGACAGCGGCGACAAGGCGACGGGACTGCACCGGCCGAGCGTCATCCTGCGCGACGCCATCGCCCGCGCCAACAAGATCATCCACCAGACCTCGAAGTCCCAGACCCAGTGCGAGGGCATGGGGACGACGGTGGTCGCGGCGCTCCTGCACGACAACCGCCTGACCATCGCCCACGTCGGCGATTCGCGCATGTACCGCCTGCGCAAGGAAGCATTCGAGCAGCTGACCATGGACCACTCGCTGCTGCAGGAGCTGGTCGACCGCGGTTTCTACTCGGCCGAGGAGGCCCAGCGCGCGACCAACAAGAACTACGTGACGCGGGCGCTGGGCGTCGAGCCGACCGTGGACGTCGAGGTCCACGAGTTGCCGGTGGAACCGGGGGACTGGCTGGTGCTGTGCTCCGACGGCCTGACCGATATGGTCGAGGACGAGGATATTCACTTAACAATCAGTACTTTCGGCGGTAATCTTGATACAGTTGCTCGACAGCTGGTTCAGCTCGCGAATGATAGCGGCGGCCGGGACAATATCTCGGTCGTGCTGATCCAGGTGGTCGAACTTTTCCCCGCACGGCGGGGCATACTTGACAGAATATTGGCCTGGTTCGGTTAACCAGGGGCGAGGGAGACGATGGCGCGCCTGATCTTGAGTCTCGACGGCAGTGTGCTTGCCGAATACAACATGACCAAGGAGCGGTACACGATCGGCCGGCTCCCCGACAACGACGTGCGCATCGACAACCCGGCCGTCAGCGGTCATCACGGCCTGATCATCAACATCCTGAACGACTCGTTCCTCGAGGACCTGAACAGCACCAACGGCACCTACGTCAACGGCAAGCTGATCAAGAAGCATGCGTTGACGCACGGCGACGTGATCACGATCGGCCATCACCACCTTCGCTTCGTGGACAGCCAGGTCGAGAGCCAGGAGCAGGACGAATTCGAGCGCACGCTCGTCATCCAGCCGGGCCAGGTCAACGAGGCGCGCCTGCGCACCGCGACCGAGCAGGTTGCGCCGCCATCCACTCCTCCGCCGCAGCCCGCCGCCGCGCGCGGCACCGCGCCTGCCGGCGAGAAGGGCGCGCCCGCGCGTCCGGCCAAGCTGCAGGTGCTGTCCGGCCAGTTTGCGGGCCGCGAACTCGAGCTGGCAAAGACCCTCACCACGCTCGGCCGTCCCGGCGTGCAGGTGGCCGCGATCAGCCGCCGTGCTGATGGCTACTACGTCGTGCATGTCGAGAGCACGAAGCCCGGGGACTTCCCGCTGGTCAACGGCCAGCCGATCGGCCCGCAGGCCCGCCGGCTGCACGACAACGACGTCGTGACGCTCGCCGGCGTAAAGATGGGTTTCTTCGAAGCCTGAAGCGCGTCCGTTCAGTTGAGCAGCAGCCAGGCGAAGGTCGCCTGGCTCGCGAATTCCGCGGTGAATGCGAGCGTCCGCACCCAGGGCCAGGCCAGGGCGTAGGCGATGGCGTGCACGAGGCGCGCCCAGAAGTACACCTTGGCCGCGAACGCGGTGGTCTCGTTCGAGATACCCGCGGCATGCGCAACGAGCACCAGCGCCGCGAAGACGACCAGATTCTCGACTGCGTTGCCATGCGCCTTCATGAGTCGCCGGGCCCAGGCCGACTGAGGCTTCGGGTTCTCCGGATAACCGACCTCGTCCATCAGGCCGCCGACCGCGATGCGGTTCAGGATCTAGGGCACCCACAGCACCGCCGTCAGTACCGTGACCAGCACGAGATATTCGAACTCGATGGTCATGTCGGGATCTCCCTGGCGCCCGCGTGAACTGCGGGCGCAGGCAGGTTACCCCCGGTCACCTGCGCGCGCCGCCCGGCCTCAGTCGCCGGCGAGACCGGCGAGGCCGAAGGCGACGATGCCGAGCGCCGAAGCGGCATTGATCGCACGGCGCCAGCCGGCGTCCGGCAGCGCGGCCCCGAGCACGGCCCCCGCGGCCGCCACCCCGAGCGCCACGGCCAGGCTGCCGGCACCGAGGGCGAATGCGAGCCAGGCGGCCGCCGGGAGCGAACCCGCGACCGGCAGCTGCGGCACGAAGCCCGCAAACACCACGATCGTCATCGGATTGACGAGCGTGAGCAGCGCGGTGGAAAGAAACATGCGTCGCGCGGCCGGCGTCTCCGCGGGGGCGGCCGCATCCGCGGGCAGGCGCAGCAGCATCACGAGCCCGAGGCCGATCAGGAGCAGTGCGGAGCCGGCGCGGATCACCCCGGCGTGCGCGGCGAGCGCGGGCAACAGCAGGGCGCCCGCCGTGAAGGCCAGCAACGCATATCCGAAGTCCGCGAGCGCCGCGCCCGCCGCCGCGAACCCGCCGGCAGTGAACCCGTGCCTCGCCGCGGCGCCGAAGATCAGGAGCGCGATCGGGCCGATGGCGCCGGCCAGCAGGGCGCCGAATACGAAAGACTTGAGGATTGCAGCGCCCACGTCGGCAGCGCAGGACGGCGCGTCAGGCGCCTGCGGCACCGGTTGCGAGCTGCCAGACGAGTGCGGCCCAGAATGCGATCAGCACCAGCATGCTCGCGGCAAACGCCCTGAACCGCCACAGCACCTTGTTGCGCGTCAGGTGGATCGCACTGTGCAGGTAACGCAGCGCCACGTAGACCCAGGCGAGCGCCACCAGCAAGGTCCCGCTCCTGCCGGCCGCGAAGGCGATTGCGACCCCGGCGTAGAAGATCGTCGGCATTTCGTAGAGGTTGTTCAGGTTGCGCGCCGTCGCCGCGATCTCCTCGGGCTCGCCCGTTCCCCTGAACACCTTGTAGTAGCGCGGGTCCACGCGCCCGCCGCGCGCGGCCGCAAAGCGCTGGCGCGCGAGACGCAGCACGACCGCGAAGGTGAGCGCGACGAGCGCGATGGCGGGCCAAAGGATGTTCATCGGCGGCTCCGTGCGGTCATTCGTGCGCGATTGGCGCGCTGGTGAAGAGGAATTCCTTCAGTTCCTTGGACAGCGCCGGGTCGTGGCGGCGGATCCATTCGAGCACCATTGTTGTACCAGTCGACCGCTTCCAGCTCCTCCATCAGCGAGACGATGGCCCGATGCATGTCGCGAGTCTCGTCCGACAGCTCCTCGACCCGTTCGTGGTATCCCTCGTTCGACATCAGGCGCCTCCTTCGACGGCCGGCACGGGCGCCGCACGCCGGAACAACGATGCGAAATCGTGCACCGGCCGGTACCCGAGCCCGGTAATTGCTTTGGCGACAACATAGATGCGGTCGATGCAGCGAGGCAAATCCCAGCCCCGTCGCGCGAACTCGGCGGCGGCCCAGGGCACGCGGACCGCGATCACCGCGGGTGCATCGGCGAGCAGCGCCGGGCAGTCGGACTCCAGAAACGGCGTCGGTGCCGACACGTTGTAGGCCGCGAAGCCGGCTACGGGCGCGCTGAGCGCGAGCTCGTGCGCCTGCGCGACGTCCTCGGCGTCCACGCCGCGGTGCAGGCGGTAGCCAGCCACGAGTGACGGCGCCTCCGCAAAGCACCGCGACATGCGCAGCGCCACGCAGGCGAGTCCCGCCTGCCCCGCCGCCCGGCAAGCCTCCTCGGCCGCGAGCTTGGTCTCATCGTAGATGTCGCGCGGGCGCGGCGGCAACGACTCGGTGACCCAGACCGCGGCGTCCCGCGGCACCATCGCCTCGCCGTACAGCGAGGTGGTGCTCGTGTAGACGAAGCGGCGCACGCCTGCCTCGATGCAGGCGTCGAGCAGTCGGCGCGTGGCCTCGACGTTGACCCGGCGGAAGTCCGCGGCGCTCTTCGAAGCCAGGTCCGGCACGTGCAGTGAGGCCGTGTGCACCACGCCGTCGACGCCCGCGAGCAGGCCGGCGACCCGCGCCGTGTCGCAGACGTCGCCGGTGAACTGCGTCATCGGGCCCGGGCGCAAGTCGAATCCGATCACCGGGTGTGACAGCGAAAGACGCGCCGCGACGGTCCCGCCGATCCGGCCGGACGCGCCCGTCACCAGCACCTTCAAGGGTCGCGCACCAGAAACGGCACGCGACGACTGACCCGGCAGGTCAATTCGTACGCCAGGGTCCCGGCCGCCGCCGCGACCCGCTCGGCCGGAAGTTCCGTACCCCACAACTGCACCGGCGCACCGATCGTGACGTCGTCGCGACCGGTCACGTCGATCGCGATCATGTCCATCGAGACGCGCCCGACGACCGTTGCCGGGCGCCCGGCCACCCACACCGGCGTGCCATTCGGGACGCTGCGCGGATAGCCATCGCCATAGCCAGCGGCGGCGATCGCGATGCGCGCGGCGCCCCCCGCGGTCCAGGTGCCGCCGTAGCCGACGCGATCGCCGCGCGCGAGGTCTTTCACCGCGATCACGCAGGTCTCGAAGCGCATTGCGGGCCGCAGTCCGAGATCGGCGCCGGTGCGGTCCGGAAACGGCGACAGGCCGTACAGCATCAGGCCGGGCCGCACCCAGTCGGCGCGCGCCTCCGGCCAGGCGACAAGACCCGCGGAATTCGCGATGCTGCGCTCGCCCGGCAGGCCGCGGGTCGCTGCGGCGAAGCGCTCGAGCTGGGCCTGCGTATGCGCATTCCCCGCGATCTCCGCTTCGGCCAGGTGCGTCGCGAGCAGTGGTGGCTGCGCGATCCCGCCGCAGGCGGCGAGCCGGGCCACGGCCCGTGGCGCCTCCTCGGGGCGGAATCCGAGCCGGCCCATGCCGCTGTCGATCTTGAGCCAGACGCGGAACGGATGCGGACCGCGCCAGCGCTCGAGCAGCTCGACCTGGCCCGCGTGGTGTGCGAAAAGCTCGAGCTGAAGGCGCGCCGCCGCATCCATGCCGGCGGCGTCCTGCACGCCCGACAGCAGCACGATCCGCCCCGCCAGGCCCGCGTCGCGCAGCACCGCCGCCTCGTCGAGGCGCGCGACGGCGAAGCCGTCCGCATCCGCGAGCGCGCGCGCCGCAGTCACGATGCCGTGGCCGTAGGCGTTCGCCTTGATCACCGCGAGCACCCGGCTCCCCGGGGCGAGCTCGCGCACGCGCCGCAGGTTGTGTGCGAAGGCCGCCGTCTCGATGACGGCGCGTGGCCCGGCCGTCAGAACGCGCCCTCGCCGTAGGACTCGGCGACCAGATTCTCGAAGCGCGTGTACTCGCCGAGGAAGGTCAGCTGCACCTCGCCGACGGGGCCGTTTCGTTGCTTGGCGATGATGATGTCGGCCACGCCGCGGCGCGTCGTGTTCGGGTCGTAGACTTCGTCGCGGTAGATGAGGAGGATGAGGTCGCTGTCCTGTTCGATCGCGCCGGACTCGCGCAAGTCGGACATCACCGGTTTCTTGTCAGTGCGCTGCTCGACCGCGCGGTTCAGCTGCGACAGGGCGACCACCGGCACCTGCAGTTCCTTGGCGAGCGCCTTCAGGCTCCGGGAGATCTCCGAGATTTCCGTCGCCCGGTTCTCCTTGGTGCCCGGTACCTGCATCAGCTGCAGGTAGTCCACCACGATGAGCCCCAGTCCCCGCTCGCGCTTGAGCCGCCGCGCGCGCGCGCGCACTTCGGTCGGCGTCAGCGCCGGCGACTCGTCCACGTAGAGCGGAGCGCCCGAGAGCTGTGCCATCGCGCCCTGGATGCGCGACCAGTCTTCCTGCGAGAAATTGCCGGTGCGCAGGTGCGTCTGGTTCACGCGCCCGAGCGAGGAGATCAGCCGTAGCGTCAGCTGCTCGGCGGACATTTCCATCGAGAAGATCGCCGACGGTACGCCCTTCGCGATCGCCGCGTTCTCCGCGATATTGACCGCGAGCGTGGTCTTGCCCATCGATGGCCGCCCGGCGATTACCACGAGGTCCCCCGCCTGCAGGCCGGTGGTCTTCCGGTCGAGCAGCGTGAACCCGGTCGGAACCCCGCGCACCTCGCCCGGCGACTGGTGCAGCAGATCGAGGCGGTCGATGGTCTCCGGCAGCACGTCCCTGATCGCGATGAACCCGGAGCGGCCGCGGCTGCCGCGTTCCGCGATCTCGAACACGCGCCGTTCCGCCTCGTCGACGAGTTCCGACGCGGCGCGCCCGTGGCTGTCGGTGGCAGACGCGGCGATCTCGGCGCCGGCGCTCGCGAGTTGCCGCAGGATCGAGCGCTCGCGGATGATCTCGGCGTAGGCGCGCACGTTCGCCGCCGACGGCGTGTCGCGCGCAATGGTGCCGAGATAGGAAAGTCCGCCGATCTCCTCGAGCCGGCCCTTGCGCTCGAGGTGCTCGGAGACCGTGACCGCGTCGCAGGAGCCGCGCTTCTCGGCGACCTCGGCGATCGCCTCGAAGATCAGCCGGTGGTCGCGGCGATAGAAATCCGCCGCGGTGACGATGTCTGCCACCGCGTCCCAGGCGTTGCCGTCGAGCATCAGGCCGCCCAGCACCGCCTGCTCCGCCTCCACCGAATGGGGCGGCGCGCGGACCTCGTCGTGGCGGATCATCGCGACCATGCCGAAAGCATACCTCCGGCGGCAGGGTCCCGCCCGGAGAAGCGGCTACTCCTCGGCGACGACCGTGACCGGCACCGGGACGTCGACGTCGCCGTGCAGGTGCAGCGAAATGGAATGCTCCCCGACGGTCCGGATCGGGCCCCCGGGCAGACGGACCTCGGAACGCTCGATCACGTGGCCGGCGGCCTTGCAGGCCTCGGCGATGTCGGTCGTTCCGATCGAGCCGAACAGCTTGCCCTCGCTGCCAGCCTTGGCGGTGATGCTGAGCTTGAAGCCCTCGAGCGCGGCGGCGCGGGTGCGGGCCGACGTGAGGTCCTGGGTGGCCTTGGCTTCGAGCTCGGCGCGGCGCGCTTCGAACTTCGCGATGTTCTCGGGGGTGGCGAGCGTCGCCTTGCCGCCCGGCAGCAGGTAATTGCGGCCGAAGCCGGGCTTGACCTTCACGCGGTCGCCGATGTTGCCGAGGTTGGCGATCTTCTGCAGCAGGATGACTTCCATGGGCGGTTACCTTTTGACGAATCTCTCACGAAAGCGGACCCAGGTGTCCGCAAAACCGATGCCGACCAGCGCCACCGGCGCGAGCAGCAGCGCGACGTATGCGAGCATCACCGGCAGCTGGCCGATGACCTGCAGTTCGCGCAGGCCGTGCACGACGGCGAGCGCCTGCAGCAGGAAGGCGGCGGCCAGCACGAACACGACGTCGTCGGCTGCCTGCCAGCCGCCGGCCGCCAGCTGGTGGGCGGCGAGCGACACGGCGAATGCCGCGGCCAGTGCCCAGGCCATGAATCGCCCGAGCGAAAGCCGGCGGAACTCCCGCGCGAACAGACCGGGCTCGCGCAGGCGCCCGAGACCCCAGAGGCCCGCGAACTGCGCCAAGAGCGCGTGCAGCAGCACCATCCAGCCGAGCGTGGCCCAGGCGGCGCGCGCGGTGGCCGCGCCGATTTCCGCGGGCGTGCTCTCGACGCCCCATTGCGACAGCGTCGCCGCCACCTGCTGCAACACGGGCTCGAGCCTCTGGAGCAGCGGCGCGAGTGCCCCCTCGGGCTCGCCCAGCAATCCGTGGATCGACAGCACCAGCAGCGAGGCGCCCAGCGTCAGGCCTTGGAAAACAAGGTTGAGGCTCCGGGTCGCGGCGAGCGCGTAGCCGCCGCACAGGGCGGGCAGCAGCATCGCAATGGCGATCGCGAGAGCGGGGCCGGTGCCGAAGGGCGGCGCCAGCATCCACAGCAGCACCAGCACGGCGCCCGCGGCCGCCGCGAGCACGAGCGGGCCGCCGCCCGAGAGCAGCGCGAGCACCACGAAACCGGCGGGCAGCCAGGCGGCCATGGGCAGCGCAAAAAGTGACGCCAGTGTGGTGACCACCGCCGCCAGGAAGGCGCGCGGCGGCGTCGCGGTCACCCATTGCAGCAGCGAGGTCATCGGTGGTGCCGGCCGCGGGATCGCCCGCGCCCGCCTCAATGCTGGTCGGTATAGGGCAGGAGCGCCAGGTAGCGCGCGCGCTTGATCGCGATGGCAAGCTGGCGCTGATAGAACGACCGCGTGCCGGTGATGCGGCTCGGGACGATCTTGCCCGTCTCGGTGATGTAGGCCTTGAGCGTCGCCAGGTCCTTGTAGTCGATCTGGTCGATGCCGTCGGCCGTGAACTTGCAGTACTTCTTGCGGCGGAAGAATCTTGACATGCTGGGTCTCCGGTCAGTCCGCGGCCATCAGGTCTGAAGGCAGGTCCCGGTCGCCGCGCTCGCCGCGCTCGCGCTCCTCGGGCTCCTTCGCCATCGGCGAGGGCTCCGTCACGGCGCCGTCCATCTTGATGACGAGGTCGCGCAGCACTGCATCGCTGAAGCGGAATGCCCCGGTCAGTTCTTCGAGCGCCTTGCCGTCGCATTCCACGTTCATCAGCACGTAGTGCGCCTTGTGCATCTTCGCGATCGGGAACGCGAGCTGCCGGCGGCCCCAGTCCTCGAGGCGGTGTACCGTGCCGCCGCCCGCGGCGATGATGCCGCGGTAGCGCTCGATCATCGCCGGGACCTGTTCGCTCTGGTCCGGATGGACCAGGAATACGATCTCGTAATGCCGCATCGTGTCCTCCTCGTGGCTTTGAGCCTCCCGTTGCTGCGGCGCCGGTGAGGCAAGGAGAAAACGCCCCGGGGTCCGGGGCGAGGGCCGCGTAAGTTACCGGACCTGCTCGGATTTTGCAACCATGGCCGCCTGTTGCCGGCGCGCCTCGAAAAGCGCGATGCCGGCGGCGACCGAGACGTTCAGCGATGCCACCGTGCCCCGCATCGGCAGGCGCAGGCAGAAGTCGCAGCATTCCCGCGTGAGGCGCCTGAGGCCCCGGCCCTCCGCTCCGATCACCAGCGCGAGGCTGCCGGTCAGGTCGGTCCCGTACAGTTCCCGTTCGCCGTCTTCCGCGGTACCCGCGATCCAGAGGCCGGCGGCCTTCAGGTCCCGGAGCGCACGGGCGAGATTGGTCACCTGTGCGAACGGGATCGTCTCGGCGGCGCCCGCCGCGACCTTGCGCACGACCGGCGAGAGCCCGGCGGCGCGGTCGCGCGGGGCGACCACTGCGTTGGCGCCGGCGGCATCCGCGGTGCGCAGGCACGCGCCGAGATTGTGCGGGTCGGATACCCCGTCAAGTACCAGCACGAGCAGCGGCGGCGGCGCCGCGACCAGCAGGTCGAGCAGCGAGTTCTCGTCGAGCGGCGCAATTGGACGCAGCTCGGCGAGCACTCCCTGGTGCGCGGCGCCGCCGGTCTCGCGGTCGAGCTCAACCGCCGCGGCCCGCGATGTGCGCACGCCGCGCGTCGCGGCGAGTTCCAGGATGCCGCGCAGCCGCGCATCGTCGCGCGTCGCGGCGCAGGCGAGGCGCAGCACGTCCTGCGGCCGGCGCTCCAGCACGGCACGGACCGCGTGCAGGCCCCAGACCAGCGATCCCCCGCTCATTTCTTCTTCTGCGCCGTGCGGCCCTGGCGGCGGCGGGGATGGAAGTGCGTGCCGGTCCGCGACATCATCTCGAAGTCGATCTTGCGCTCGGCGGAGTCGACCCGCACCAGGCGCACGCGCAGTTCGTCGCCGATCGAGATGCGAAGCCCGGTGCGTTCGCCGACCAGGGTGCGATCGCGCTCGTGGAACCGGTAATAGTCGCGAGGCAGCGCGGTCACGTGCACCAGGCCGTCCACCTGCAGCCCCTTGAGCTGCACGAACGCGCCGAACTCGGCGACGCCGGTCGCGACCGCGTCGAATTCCTCGCCGATACGCCCCCGCATGTACTCGCACTTGAGCCAGGCGACGACCGAACGCGCCGCCTCGTCCGCCCGCCGCTCGCGCATCGAGCATTCCTGCCCGAGCGATTCCATCTCGCGCCCGGAATGCACGAAATCCTCCGGCCCGCCGCCCGCGAGCGCGTGGCGGATGCCGCGGTGCACCAGCAGGTCCGGGTAGCGGCGGATCGGCGAGGTGAAGTGCGCGTACTCGGCGAGCGCGAGGCCGAAGTGGCCGATGTTGTGCGGCTGGTACAGCGCCTGCGGCAGCGAACGGATGATCGCATTCTCGAGCACACCGGCGTCCGGCCGCCTGGCGATCGATTGCAGCGCCTTCTGCAGGCGCTTCGGCTCGAGCGGGCCCGCGATATCGAGGTGCACGCCGCGCATCGCCAGGAAGCGCTTGAGCTCCTCGATGCGATCCTCGTCCGGCCGGTCGTGGATCCGGAACAGCGCGGGCAGGCGGCGCTTCTTCAGAAAGCGCGCGGCCTCCACGTTCGCCGCGATCATGCACTCCTCGATCAGCCGGTGCGCGTCGTTTCGCGGGTACTCGCGGATGTCCGCGACCCCGCCCTTGCCGTCCAGCAGCACCTTGACCTCCGGTGCCTCGAAGTCGAGCGCGCCGCGCGCCTCACGGCGCTTGCGCAGCGCGCGGTACGCGCGGTGCAGCCGCTCGAGGACCGGCCGCAGCGGCGCGAGCGCCGCGTTTGCGGCCGGATCGCGGCCCTCGAGGGCGGCCGCCACCTGCGTGTTGGTCAGGCGCGCGGCGGAGCGCATCACGGCCGCGAAGAACCGGCTGTGCGTGATCGTGCCGCCCCGGTTGAGCTGCATCTCGCAGGCCATGCACAGCCGGTCCACCTGCGGCATCAGCGAGCACAGGTGATTGGAAAGTTCCTCCGGCAGCATCGGCAGCACCCGGCCCGGGAAGTACACCGAGGTCGCGCGCTCGCGCGCCTCGGCGTCGAGCGCGGACCCGGGCCTCGCGTAGTGGCTCACGTCCGCGATCGCGACAATCAGGCGGAATCCCTGCGCGGTCTCCTCGGCCCAGACCGCGTCGTCGAAGTCGCGCGCGTCCACTCCGTCGATCGTGACGAGCGGAAGCCTGCGCAGGTCCTCGCGGCCCGCGGCCGCGGCCGAGTCCACTTCGCGGCCGAAATGGCGCGCCTCGGCCTGAGCCGGTGGCGGAAACTCGTGCGGCAGCCCATGCGACGCGATTGCGAGTTCAATCGCGGTCGCCGCGCCGCCGTCGTCCGGCAGCACGCGCAGCACCCTGCCGACCGGGTCTCGTTGCCGGCTCGGCTGCTCGACGATCGCAGCCACCACCAGGTCGCCGTGTTGCGCCGGACCCGCGTGTTCGCGCGGCACCACCACGCGCTGGGTGATGCGCCGGTTGTCCGGCACCACGAAGCCGACGGAGCCTTCGAGCGTGAAGCGGCCCGCGACCTGGCGCGTCCGCCGCTCGAGGACTTCGACCACCGCGCCTTCCGGGCGGCCGCGCTCATCCCGTCCGGTCGCGCGCGCGGCGACGCGGTCCCCCGGAAACACCATCCGCATCTCGCGGTACGGCAGGAACAGGTCGTCGCCGCCGCCGTCGGGCGCGAGGAACCCGAAGCCGTCGCGGTGCCCGATGACGGTGCCGACCACGAGCGCGAGCCGTTCCACGAGGCAGTACTGCCCGGCGCGGTTCCGCAACAGCTGGCCCTCGCGCACCATGGCATCGAGGCGCTTCGTGAGCGCCTCGCGATCCGCGTGGTCGAGGTCGAGCCGGCCGGCGAGCGCCTCGTATGCGAGCGGCTCGCGCGCATCGGCGAGCGACTTCAGCAGCAGTTCGCGGCTCGGCACCGGACGCACGTAGCGCGCCGACTCCTCGCGGAATCGCGGGTCATGGTCGTGCCAGCGCGGCTTGCGGCTCATCGGTTCACGGCATTTGACATGGAACAGGTGCCTGCGTAAATTGACGCGCCCTCGCCGGGGTCCCCCCGGCCGCAACCTGTGCCCAGGTGGCGGAATTGGTAGACGCGCTAGGTTCAGGTCTTAGTGCCGAGAGGCGTGGAGGTTCGAGTCCTCTCCTGGGCACCAACTGCCGGCGCATTGTACGCGAGACGCACCAGAAACGCTGGCAGGCACGTTTGACAGCCGCGGACCCCGGGCGTAGATTTTTTCGATGATCGCCACCTTCGACGACGCGGCCTGGCGCGCGGATCCCGATGCCGTCCGCGATGCGCTCGAGGCGAATCGCATCGTCTACTTTCCGACCTGCCCGGTCCCGCTGCCGTCCACGGCGACGCTCGATTTCCTGCGCCGCGAGCTGCCTTCGCGGCTCAAGCTCAAGAACGTCAGTTATCACCCGGAGGCCGGCCGGGTCAGCGGGCTCGATGCCGACGCGGCGACGACCGGGCGCGTCACCGAGGTCCTCCGCACCCATCTCGCCGATGTCAGCGGCTTTCTGCGCCGCGTCGCCGGCGACCTGACGGAAGGCGCGCGCATCGGTACCTGCAGCTTCCGGCCGATCGAAGAAAAGGGCCGCAACCTGAAGCCGCACGCCAGCAATGAGCTGGTGCACGTGGACGCCGGCGCCTACGGCGCGACCGGTGGAGACCGCATCCTGCGCTTCTTCGTCAACGTAAACCCGGATCGCGACCGGGTGTGGGCGACCACGGGCAGTTTCCAGGACGTGCTGAAGCGCTGCGGCACGCGCGCGGGACTCCTCGACCCGGCCGGCCGGCTCCGCGTCCGCATCGACAAGCGCGGCGGCGACCGCGCCGTGTCGGCCTTGGTCGCGGGGCTCGCGCGCCTCTATCCGCTGGCGACCGTGCTCGACACCAGCCCTTACGACCGCGCCATGCGCCGCCTGCACAACTACATGAAGGACGACGCGGATTTCCGCGCCGACCCGGCGGGCTATCGCGAGATCCGGTTTCCGCCGCTGTCTTCGTGGATGGTGTTCACCGACGGCGTCAGCCACGCGAGCCTCGAGGGCCAGTTCGCGCTCGTCACCACGATGATCGTGCGCCGCGCCCGCATGCGCCGGCCCGAATTTTCGCCGTTCGACGCCCTGCGCGCGCGCCGGAGCCCCGCGTTACCAGTGCACGCCGCGCAGGATTGAGGCGAACATCACGGCCTCCCGAGTCGGCGGCGCCTCGGTCTTCTTCTCCGACTGCTCGCCCTTCGCCGCCGCCGAATCCGGGAACATCCGGTAGGCCGTGTTCATGACGACCTCGGTGATGCGCGGCGCGACCAGGTGCAGCACCTCGGCCGCAATGCCGAGCTTGGTCGCGATGCGCTTCGGCCGGTCGATGATCGCTTCGGCGATCATGTCGGCCGCCTCGTCCGGCGTCGCCACCGGCATCTGATCGTAGATCTTGGTGGGCGCGATCATCGGCGTGCGCACCAGCGGCATGTTGATGATGGTGAAGGTCACGCCGCGGTCCGCGTACTCCGAAGCCGCGCAGCGCGTCCACGCCTCCATCGCCGCCTTGGACGCGACATAGGCCGAGAATCGCGGCGCGTTGGACAGCACGCCGATCGACGAGATGTTGACCACGTGCCCGCCGCGCTCGAGGAGCTTGGGCATCAGCGCCATCGTGAGCCGCACCACCGCGAAGTAGTTGAGCTGCATGGTGCGTTCGAAATCGTGGAAGCGATCATAGGAGAGGTCGATCGAGCGGCGGATCGAGCGGCCCGCGTTGTTGACCAGCACGTCCACGCCGCCATGCTCGGCGAGGATCCGGCTCACCAGCTGGTCGCAGGCGGCGTAGTCGGCGATGTCGCTCTGGTAGGCGACGACCTTGCCGCCGTGCGCGGCCAGTTGCGCGCGCGCCGCCTCCAGCTTGTCGGGGTCGCGCGCGGCGATCAGCACCGTGGCGCCGGCGTCCGCGCAGCGCTCGGCCGCCGCAAGGCCGATGCCCGATGAGCCGCCGGTAATCAGCACTACCTTGCCGCGCACCGCGCCCGCGAGACTGCGGTCGAGCGACAGGTCCGGGTCGAGGTGCCGTTCCCAGTAGTCCCACAGCCGCCACGCATAGTCCTCGAGCGGCGGCACGCGGATGTCGCTGCCTTCGAGCAGCCGCTGGGTGCGCGTCGAGTCGAAGCGCGTCTCCCAGTTGAAGAACTGCAGCACGTCGCGCGGGACGCGCAGGTCGCGCAGGATGGTGTCGAGCACCTGCTGGAACGGCCTGTAATTCGCCACCGAGGCGGTGACCGCGGACGGAATCAGTTCGAGCAGCTTGGGGTCGAGCCGGAACGCCATCGTCGGCGCGTGCCCCATGCGCGCAAACAGGTTCAGCACCTCGCCGACGCGGCGCTGGCGCGGGTCGGTCAGGTGGAAGCACTGCCCGTCCTGCCCCGGGACGTGCGCGAGGTGATCCATCGCCGCGGCCACGTAGTCCACCGGCACCAGGTTGATGTAGCCGCCCTCGAGTCCGATCAGCGGGAACCAGGGCGGCAGCGACTGCCGCAGCTTCTGGATCAACTTGAAGAAGTAGTAGGGCCCGTCCACCTTGTCGATGTGGCCGGTCTGCGAGTGGCCGACCACGATTCCCGGGCGATATACGCGCCACGGCCGCTTGCAGCGGTTGCGCACCATCGCTTCCGATTCGTGCTTGGTGCGGAAGTACGGGTGCTCGAGGCCGGCTGCTTCCTCGAACATGTTTTCGCGGAACGTCCCCTTGTAGAGCCCCGCCGAGGCGATCGAACTCGTCAGGTGGAAGCAGCCGGCCTGCACCGTCTCCGCGAACTGCAGCGCGTGGTCGGTGCCGACGATGTTTGCGGCGTCCTGCTCTTCGTTGCCCGCTTGCAGGTCGTAGATCGCGGCGAGGTGGAACAGGTGCGTCACTCTGCCGGTGAGCTTGCGCAGGTCGGCCTTCGAGACGCCGAGGTTGGGCTCCGACAGGTCGCCGGCGACCGGTACGACGCGGCTCGCGCGGGCGCCCCAGAATTCCTTCACAGACTCGAATTTCGCCGCAGACTGCGGCCGCACCAGCACGTGCACGCGCTCGCCGCGTGCCAGCAGCCGTTCCACCAGATAGCGGCCGATGAATCCGGTGGCCCCGGTGACGAAGTACGCCATCTGCTGCTCCCCTGCCGATTCCGGCTATCATCCACTCTAAACCCATGCCAAAACAAACGGAACGCATGTCCGCGGTGGACGCCGCGTGGCTTCGCATGGACCGTCCCACCAACCTGATGATGATCGTCGGGGTCGTGGTGTTCGACGAGCACGTGGATTTCGGGCGCTTTCGCACGACGCTCGAGGAACGATTCCTGAAGTTCTCCCGCTTCCGCTGCCGTGCGGCGCAGGACGGCGTCTCGGCGAGCTGGGAAACCGACCCCGACTTCGATCTCGACCAGCACCTGACGCGCATCGCGCTGCCGGCGCCCGCGGGCCAGGCGGAGCTCGAAGAGCTCGTCTCCGAGCTCGCCGGGACCGACCTCGACCGTCGGCGCCCGGTGTGGCAGTTCCACTTCGTCGAGAATTTCGAGCGCGGCACCGCGGTGATCCTGCGCATCCATCACTGCTACGCCGACGGCACCGCGATGATCCGCGTGTTCCTGACGCTGACTGACGCCGAGCCGCGGCCCGCCGCGCCCGCGGAGGACGCCGCGACGCCGGAACCGGAGCGCGCCACCGACGACGACTTGCCCTGGCTCGGCAAACTCGGTCTGCCCGGCCTCGGCCTGGTGCAGAAGGCCTACGCCGAGGGCGCCGAGTGGCTCGGCAAGGCACTGGACCTCACCCGGAACCCCGAGCAGGCCAACGAGCTCGCGAAGCACGCGCTCGGGATCGCCGGCGAACTCGCGCGCGTCGCGACGCTGCCGGACGATCCGCCGACGCGCTTCAAGGGCGCGCTTGGCACGCGCAAGATCGCGGCATGGACCGACCCGCTGCCGCTCGCGGACGTCAGGGTGGTCGCCAAGGCGCTCGGCTGCACCATCAACGACCTCCTGATGTCCACGGCCGCGGGTGCCCTCGGCGGCTACCTGCGCGCGCACGGCGAGGACACCGACGGCATGGCGATCCGCGCGACGGTGCCGGTGAACCTGCGGGACCCGGCCGCTGCGGCCCAGCTCGGCAACCATTTCGGCCTCGTGTTCCTCGAGCTGCCGGTGGGCGTGCGCAACCCGTTGACGCGCCTGTACGAAGTGCACGCGGCGATGAGCGCGCTCAAGAGTTCCTACCAGCCCGTGCTGACGCTCGGCCTGATGGCCGCGCTCGGAATGGTGCCCGCGCAGGTCGAGGCGGCCGCCATCGACCTGCTCTCGACCAAGGCGAGCGCGGTCGCGACCAACGTGCCGGGCCCGCAGCAACGGCTCTACCTCGCGGGCAGCCCGATTGCGCGCCTGATCTTCTGGGTGCCGCAATCCGGCGACATCGGGCTCGGCATCAGCATCCTGTCCTACGCCGGGCAGGTCCAGTTCGGCCTGATCGCGGACTACAAGCGCGTTCCGGACCCGGGGGCGGTCACCGCCCGCTTCCACGAGGAGTTCGACAAGGTCGTGCTCTCGCTGCTGATGGGGCCCTGGCTGCAGCAACGCACCTGAATTTCACTCGAGTTCCGCCTTCGCCTGCTCCACGTCGAGCCGTTCCATGGCGTCGGCCGCCTTCATCGCCGCGGCCTTGCGGTAGAGCTCGAGCGCTCGCTTCTTCTGCCCGTCGCCGTGCAGCATCAGCAGGCCGTTCGCATACTCCATGTGCGCGATCGCCGAGGCGGGATTCAGCTTCAAGGCCTGCTCGAAGTGCTTCACCGATTTCGCCGCGTCGGCACCGTAGGTGAGCCTGCCCGCGAGCGCGCCGACCTTGTCGATGATTTCGGCGTGGTACAGGCCGAGCGCGATGTGCGCGTCGGCGTGCCCGGGCTCGAGCTCGAGCGCGCGATCGAGCGCCTTCCTGACCCTGGTGCCGATGCCTTCGGCGAGCGCCTTCACGACGGAGATGCGCTGCGCGTAGCGGCCGAGCACGAAAGCCTGCATGTACCAGGCGTTGGCGTCGTCGGGCGCTTGCTTCACGGCTTCGTCCGCGCGCTTTGCGGCGTCTTCGAGCAGTTTCAGCGCGCGCCGCCCGTCCTCTTCGAGGTAAGTCGCGGCGACGGCGGCCGCCTTGTTGGCGACGGTCGCGCCGCGCGGTCCCTGCTTTGCGCCCTGGGCGATGGCTTCGGCGAAGTCGCCGCGGTGGAACGCGCGCCAGGCTGCCTGCAGTTTCGCGTCCTCAGGCAGCGGCTCGCGGTCGCCTGCATGCAGCCTGCTCCAGGCCCCGGCGAGCGCATCGCCCTCGTAGGCATAAAGCTTCTGGTCGTAGGGAAACGCTAGTGACTTCCTGGCGACCATCATGAACTCCTGCCCGGAACGCGGTATTCTTCGCCGCGGGCGGGCGCACTGCCCACCCACGGCAAGGAGAGGATCATGGCGGCGAAGAAAAAGGGCAAGCTCGGCGCGTCCACGGGCCCGAAGGGCGGCGAGAACCTGCTCTACTCGGCCCACCAGATCTGGCAGGCGGGGCTCGGAGCCCTGTCGCGCGCACAGTCCGGCGCACCCAAGGTGTTCGAGGACCTGATGCGCGAGGGATCGAAGCTCCAGGGCGGTGCGCTGGACGCCGCAAAGAGCGTCGTCATGCAGGCTTTCCAGGGGGCGCAGAAGACGGTCAACAAGCGCGTCGACGACGTCAAGGTGCAGGCGGGCGAGACCTGGGACAACCTCGAGAAGATCTTCCAGTCACGCGTTCAGCGCGCAATGCACCAGCTTGGCATGCCGACCGCCGAGGAGATCACCGCGCTCGCTCGCAAGGTCGAGGAACTCTCGGCGAGCGTCGACGAGCTCGCCGCCGCGAGGCGCAAGCCGAGCGGCAAGGCGACGCATTCTGGCGGCACGCGCGCCCCGGGCTGACCAGTCCATGCGGCAACTCCCGCCTTGCTGACGCTGCAGACGGCCGCAAGGCCGCACGCCAACGGAAGGATCGGCCTCGCGCTCGCGGGTGGCGGTCCGCTCGGCGCGTTCTACGAGCTCGGCGCGCTGCAGGCACTCGCGGAATGCGTGCGCGGCTTCGATCCCTGCGGTCTGTACGCCTATGCCGGCGTCAGTTCCGGCTCGATGCTCGCGGCCGGCCTCGCGAACGGGCTGACGCCCGTCGACATGGGCCGCATCACCATCACGAACGACGGCGGCCAGGACCCTGCGCACCCCGGGCTGTTCCTGAAGCCCGCCTTCGGGGAGTACGCGTGCCGCCTCGCGCGGCTGCCCGGCCTCGCGTTCGAGGCGCTGGTGCAGTACGCGCGCGCGCCGTTGTCGCAGGGCATCGCCGGGGTGCTGGCACCGCTCTCCGCCGCGATGCCGGCCGGCCTGTTCGACAGCGCGCCATTCGAGCGCTACCTGCGGCGGTTGTACGGCGGCGCCGGGCGCACCAACGACTTCCGCCGGCTGCGTCGCCGGTTGTTCGTGGTTGCGACCAACCTGAACACCGGCGAGGCCGCGCGCTTCGGCGAACCCGGGCTCGACCAGGTGCCGATCTCGCGCGCGGTGCAGGCGAGCACCGCATTGCCCGGCCTCTACTCGCCGGTCAGGATCGACGGCGAGACCTACGCCGATGGCGCGCTGTTGCGCACCATGCACGCCTCGGTCGTGCTCGAGGCTGGCGCGGACTTGCTGTTCGGCATCAACCCGCTGGTGCCATTCGACGCTTCCGAGGACGGCGATAGCCCGCGTGAGATCGAGCTCACGCGGCACGGCCTGCCGGTGGTGCTCGGCCAGACCTTCCGCTCGCTGATCCGCTCACGCATGCAGGTCGGTGTCGCGTCCTACCACGACCGCTTTCCGCGCGCCGAGATCGTGCTGCTCGAGCCCGACCGCGGCGACCGGCGCATGTTCTTCGCCAACGTGTTCCGCTATGCAGACCGGCGCCGGCTCGTGGACCATGCGTATCAGAGCACGCGTCGCGATCTCGGCCTGCGTGCGCGCGAACTCGCGCCGTTGCTCGCGCGACATGGCCTCGCGCTCGACCGCAAGGCACTCGCGGACCCGGCACGCAGTTTCCAGGCCGCGCTCGAACGCCAGCGCCTCGAGGATCGCGCGGTCGCAGCGAATCTCACGGCGGCGCTCGACCGACTCGAGCTGCTGCTGGCCTGACGGCGGCCCCGTTCAGTCGAACGGGTGGCGCATGACGATGGTCTGTTCGCGGTCCGGACCGGTCGAGACGATGGTGACCGCGATGCCGCAGATTTCCTCCAGCCGCGCCAGGTAGTCGCGCGCGGCGGCAGGCAGCGCGGCCAGCGACCTGAGCCCGGCCGTGGACGCCTGCCAGCCCGGCAGCTCCTCGTAGACCGGCGCGCCACCGTCGCCGTAGCGCACGCAGATCTTCACCCGGGCGAGGCCGTCCAGCACGTCGAGCTTGGTGACGCAGAGCGCGGTGACGCCATTGTTGGCGATCGCGTCCGCGAGCGCGACCGCGTCGAACCAGCCGGTGCGGCGCGGCCGCCCGGTCACCGCGCCGAACTCCTGCCCGATGCGCGACAGGTGGCGGCCCGCCTCGTCATCCAGTTCGGTCGGAAACGGTCCCGCCCCCACGCGCGTCGTGTAGGCCTTGACGATGCCGAGCACACCGTCGATGTCGCGCGCGCCGAGCCCGGTGCCGACCGCGGCATAACCCGCGACCGTGTTCGACGAGGTGACGAACGGGTAGGTACCGTGATCCACGTCGAGCAGCGTGCCCTGCGCGCCTTCCATGAGCACATTGCCGTCCTGCGCGCGGATGTCGCGCAGCCGGCCGGTGACGTCGCCGATCAGCGGGCGGATGCGCTCGCCTTGGGAAAGGCAATCGGCGAGCGTCGCGGCGAAGTCCACCGGCGCTTCGCGTAGATAGTGCCGCAGCATGAAATTGTGGTAGTCGAGGAGTTCGCGCAGGCGACTCTCGAAGTGGGCGGGCGCAAGCAGGTCCCCGACGCGCACCGCGCGCCGCGCGACCTTGTCTTCATAGGCCGGGCCCACGCCGCGGCCCGTGGTCCCGATCTTCTTCGCCCCGGAGGCGGCCTCGCGCGCCCGGTCGATGGCCGCGTGCGAGGGCAGGACCAGCGGGCACTTCGGGCTCACGGTCAGGCGCTCGAACGCGGGCACGCCGCGTGCCTCCAGCATGTCGGCTTCCTCGAGCAGCTTTGCGAGGGAGACGACGACGCCGTTGCCGATGAAGCAGTGCACGTGTTCGCGCAGCACACCGGAAGGGATCAGCGACAGGATCGTCTTCTTGCCGCCGATGACGAGGGTGTGACCCGCGTTGTGGCCGCCCTGGAAGCGGGCGACGGCGTCGGCCCGCTCGGTCAGCAGGTCGACGACCTTGCCCTTGCCCTCGTCGCCCCACTGGGCGCCGACCACGACCACGACCTTGCCCATGCCGGGGCCTCAGCCGCGCGCGAGAAAGAGGACCAGGACGCCGGCGGCCATGCTCGCCGCGCCGGCGAGCCGCAGCACGGCATCCGGCGCCGCCGACATTGCCGCGGCTGCGCGGCGCACGCCCCCGGGACTCAGGAATGCCAGCATGCCTTCGATCACCAGCACAAGACCGAGCGCGGCCGCGAGGTCGGGCCAGGCGATTTGCATCGGACCGTCAGCGGCCGGGCTGCTTCAGGTACCGGAAGAACTCGCCTTCCGGCGCGATCACGAGCACGTCGTTCGGCTGGCCGAGCGCCGTGCGGTATGCCTGCATGCTGCGGTAGAACGAGAAGAATTCCGGGTGACGCTGGTAGGCGCGCGCGTAGGTATCGGCCGCGAGCGCATCGCCCTGGCCGCGGATCTTGAGGGAGTCGCGGTTGCCGCCCGCCACCAGTTCGGTGCGTTCGCGCTCCGCCTCGGCGCGGATGCGCTGGGCCTGCTCGTCGCCCTCGGCACGCAGCCGCGAGGCCTGGCGAGCGAAATCCTGGCGCATGCGGTTGTAGACCGACTCCGATACCTCATCCGGCAGGTCGATGCGCTTGACGCGCACGTCCACCAGCGTCAATCCCAGCTCGCCGACCGACTGGCCGGAAACCTGCAGGATGTCGCCGATGAACTCGGCACGCTCGGCCGCCACCACCTGCTGGATCGTGCGCTTCGCGATCACGCCCTTGAGGCCGTCCTTGACGATCTCGGCGAGGCGCGCGGCGGCCGCTTCCTCGTCGCCGGTGGTCGCCGTGTAGAACTTCGCGACGTCCGACACCCGCCATTTCACGAAGAAGTCGACGTTCAGGATCTTGCCTTCGCTGGTGAGGAACTGCTCGGCGGGGTAGTTGCGCGTCAGCACGCGGCGGTCGAACTTGCGCGCGGTATTGACCACCGGGATCATGAAATGCAGTCCCGGCTCGTAGTCGGCGCGCACGATCTCGCCGAAACGGAACTTGATCGCGAGTTCGGTCTCCTGCACCTGGAACAGCATGCCATTGGCGATCCACACGGCCGCCACTGCGCCGATCAGGACCGGGAACAGGCGGCGCAACATCAGCGCTCCCTCCTCGCCCGCGGATCCTCGGCGTCGACCGCGGTGCCGTCCTCCAGCCGGATCGTCGGCGGCGTCTCGGCCGTCGAGCGTGACCGCGTGCGCTGCTCGAGCAGCTTGTCGAGCGGCAGGTACACGAGGTTGCCGGCGCCCTGGGTATCCACGATGACCTTCGCCGACGAGCCGAGTACCTGCTCGATGGTCTCGAGGTAGAGTCGCTCCCGTGTCACCGCGGGCGCGCGCTGGTACTCGGCGGCGAGCTGGAGGAATCGCGACGTCTCGCCTTCGGCGTCCGCCACCACGCGGGCCCGGTAGGCATGCGCGCCCTCGATCATGCTGACCGCCAGGCCGCGCGCCTTCGGCACGATGTCGTTCGCATAGGTCTGCGCCGCGAGCGTCGCGCGGTCCTTGTCCTCGCGCGCCTTGATCGCGTCCTTCTGCGCGGGCGCCACCTGCTCCGGCACGCTGACGTCCTGCAGATTGACGCTGATCACCTCGATGCCGGTGTTATAGGCGGTGATCGTCCGCTGCACCAGTTCCTTGGTCCGCGCGCTGATCTCCTGGCGGCCGAGCTCCAGCACGAAGTCGAGCTTGCTCTGGCCGATCACCTCGCGGATCGCGCTCTCGCTGACCTCGCCCAGCGTCGCTTCCGGGTCGCGCACATTGAAGGTGAACTTGACCGGGTCCAGCCGGCGGTACTGCACCGCGAGGTTGATGTCGACGAGCGCCTCGTCCTGCGTCAGCATGCGCGTGCGGTCGGTGAAGCTCCTGAACTCCGCGACGTTCACGACCGTGCGCCGGTCGATCGGCCAGGGAAAGCGCCAGTTGAGTCCGGCGCTCGTGGTCTCGACGTAGCGGCCGAAACGCGTGACCACGGAGCGTTCGGCGGCGTCGTTCTGGTAGAAGCCGGTCAGGCCCCAGAGGATCAGGATGCCGGCGAGGATGCTGCCGACGCCGAATGCGCCGCCGCGACCGCCGCCGTCACCCGCGCCGCGTCCGCCGCCGCCGAAGATCCCGCGCAGTTTCTTCTGCAGGCGCCGCAGGGCCTCGTCCAGGTCCGGCGGGCCCTGCTCGGGCCGGCGCTGCCAGGGATTCTCGTTCTTGCCGGGATCATTCCAGGCCATGCATTCGCTCGCGTTGGGGTGGTCAGGCGGCGGAAATCGCGCTGTCGCGCCCGGATTCTACGAAGCCCTCCGCGGGCAGACAAGGCGACGCGACCAGCGCGATGTCGACTCCGGCGGCGCGGCAGAGTTCCTCGAGCGTCCGGTGCGACGACTCGACCGTGAGTTCCACGCCGCCGTCAGCCGCCGGCGTCTCGGCGCGTACCAGGCCCTCGGCGTACAGGCGGGCGCGCAGCCGGCCCTGCGACGGTGGCAGGCGCACCGACATGCGCATGGCGGTTTCGCCGAACAGGTCCTCCAGGCTGCCGCGCAGGAGTGCGATGCCGAGGCCGGTCGCGGCCGAGAGCCAGACGCTTGCCGGACGCCCGTCCGCGCCGCGCGCGAGTTCAGGCGCGCGCCCGAGCCGGTCGATCTTGTTGTAGACGCGAAGCTGGGGGATTGTGCCCGCACCGATGCCGGCCAGCACCTGGTCCACCTGCCCGACGTGGCGTTCGCGGTCCGGATCGGCCGCATCCACGACGTGCAGCAGGAGGTCCGCGTCGCGCGCCTCCATCAGCGTCGAACGAAACGCGGCCACCAGCTCATGCGGCAGGTCGCGCACGAAGCCGACGGTATCGGCAAGCACGATGTCGGGCGTATTGGGAAGCCGAAGGCGCCGCACGGTCGGGTCGAGCGTTGCGAACAACTGGTCCGCGACGTAGGCGTCGTGGCCGGTGAGCGCCCGAAACAGCGTGGATTTGCCGGCGTTCGTATACCCGACCAGCGCGACCGAGGGTACCGGCACGCGCTTCCTGACGCCGCGGCCGGTGTCGCGCTGCCTGGCGAGTTTCTCGAGCCGCGCTTCGAGCGTGCGGATGCGCTTGCCCACCAGGCGGCGATCGGTCTCGAGCTGGGTCTCGCCCGGGCCGCGCAGGCCGATGCCGCCTTTCTGCCGTTCCAGGTGGGTCCAGCCGCGCACCAGGCGCGTGGACAGGTGCCTGAGCTGGGCGAGTTCGACCTCGAGTTTGCCCTCGGCGCTGCGCGCGCGCTGCGCGAAGATGTCGAGGATCAGCCCCGTGCGGTCGAGCACCCGCCGGCCGACCAGCTTCTCGAGGTTGCGCTCCTGCGACGGCGACAGGTCGTGGTCCACCAGCACGACGTCCGCGCCATCCGCGAGCGCTCGCAGCCGCACTTCATCGGCCTTGCCGCTGCCGATGAAGAAACGCGGTTCGGGCGTGCGCCGCGAGCCCGTCAGCGTCGCCACCGGCTGCGCGCCTGCGGAGCGCGCGAGCGCCTCGAACTCGGCGAGTTCGTCGGCGTCCACCGGGGAAACCAGGCCGATGCGCACGAGGATCGCGCGTTCATCCCGCTCAGGCCGTTCGAACAAGGGATCCTGCCGGAAGCTGCCTCAAGCGGGTTCGGCTTCCCGGACGCCGTCTTCCTCCACGCCTTCCGCCGCCGGCAGGCGTACGTTACGGGCGGGGACGACGGTCGAAATCGCGTGCTTGTAGACCATCTGGCTGACGGAATTCTTCAGCAGCACGACGAACTGGTCGAAGGAATCGATCTGGCCCTGCAGCTTGATCCCGTTGACCAGGTAAATGGACACGGGCACGCGTTCCTTGCGCAGGGCGTTCAGGAAGGGATCCTGGAGGGACTGACCTCTGGCCATGGTAACTCCTTGTTTTTCTACAACTTCATGCCGCTCTACGGGGGTACGGCGGCTCCACGATACGCGAGCGGGGCTGCAAACAAGCGCCACAGGCGTCGCCCGCAGGTGACGAAGTCTAGCACCTCGACTGGACCCGGTCTCAGGCGGATTTCAGCCAGTTTTCGATGCTTTCAGCGGCCTCGGTCGGTGTCGCCGCCCGATCGGCGTCGAGCCACGCCACCTGCGGTTCGGCGCGCAGCCAGGTGAGCTGGCGCCGCGCGTACTGGCGGGTCGCCACGACCGCCTGCGCCGTGGCTTCGAATTCAGTGCAGCGTCCCTCGAGGTGCGCCCAGAGCTGGCGATAGCCGATCAGGCGGAGGGACGGCATTCCGGCATTCAGGTCACCCCGCGCGAACAACGCGCGGACCTCGTCGAGCAGGCCGCGCCGCATCATGTCCCCGAAGCGCTCCGCCAGACGCGCGGCGTGTGCCGCGCGGTCGGCCGGCGCGAGCACCAGGCGCAGGTCGGAGGCGACGGTTGCGCCGCGCAGGTTCTCGCGCTGGCGCGAGGAGATGGGCCCGCCCGTGATCGCGATGACCTCGAGGGCGCGCTGGATCCGCTGCCGGTCGCCGGGGCGGATGCGCTCGGCGGCCTGCGGGTCCTTGCGCGCCAGTTCGGCGTGCAGGGCCTCCCAACCCTCGCGCGCGGCACGCTGGTCGAGGTCGCGGCGCAGCGCGGGGTCCGCGGCCGGGAGCCGCGCAAGGCCGGACTGCAGCGCGCGGAAGTACAACATGGTGCCGCCGACCAGGAGCGGCACGTGCCCGCGCGTGGCGATCTCCCCCATCACGGACAGGGCATCCCCGATGAAGCGTGCGGCGGAGTAGCTCTGCGACGGGTCGATCAGGTCGATGAGGTGGTGCGGCGCGCGCGCCAGCCGTTCCGGCGCCGGTTTGGCCGTGCCGATGTCCATGCCCCGGTACACCATCGCCGAGTCCACGCTCACGATCTCGAGCGGAAACTGCGCGACGAGCGCCGCCGCGAGGTCGGTCTTCCCCGCGCCGGTCGGCCCCATCAGGAGGATCGCGCGCGGTCGCGGCATCAGCGGCCGCGCAGGAACAGCCGGTCGAGCTCGGCGAGCGTGATCCGGGTCCAGGTCGGCCGGCCGTGGCTGCAGTGACCCGAACGTTCGGTGCGCTCCATGTCGCGCAGCAGCGCATTCATCTCCGGGACCGTCAGCGTGCGGTGCGCACGCACTGCGCTGCGGCAGGCGATATTCGCGAGCAGTTCGTGCTGGCGCTCCTCGATGCGGTGCGTGGCGCCGTGCCGGCCGAGATCGGCGAGCGCATCGCGCAGCACGCCGGCGATTTCCTGCCCCGCCAGCACCGGCGGCAATTCGCGGACCGTGAGCGTTGCCGGACCGAGGCGGTCGACGACGAGACCGGCCGCCGCGAGTTCCGTCCGATGCTCCTCTGCGAGCGCCGCATCGGCCTCCGTGGTCTCGACGACGGCAGGCACCAGGAGCGGCTGGCGCACGCCGCAGCCCGCGGCGAGCGCGGCCTTCAGCTGCTCGTAGACGATGCGCTCGTGCGCAGCATGCATGTCCACGAGCGCCATCCCGTCCGCGGTCTGGCTCAGCACGTAGATTCCGTGCAGCTGCGCGATCGCATAACCGAGCGGAGCATCCGCGTCTTCCGCCCGCGGGAATGCGGGACGCACCGCGTCGGCGATCGCCAGGACGGGATCCGGCTCGGCCATCGGCAGCCGCGCCATGCCGGCGATGCCGGCCGCGGACCCGAACCAGCCCGCGGCGCTGACCGGCGGGGCGACGCCGGACTCCGCAGCGGCGGCGGCCAGGGACCGTTCGACGGCGCGGAACAGGAAGTCATGCACGCCGCGCGCATCGCGGAATCGCAATTCGAGCTTCTGCGGGTGCGCATTGACGTCGACCTGCGCCGGGTCGAGCGTCAGGTACAGGAGCCAGGCCGGATGCCGTGCGCCATGACTGACGTCGCGGTAGCCGAGCCGGGCCGCATTCGCGAGCAGCCGGTCGCGGACCATGCGGCCGTTGACGAACAGGAACTGGCGGTCCGGCTGCGCGCGTGACTGCGAAGGCAGCCCGATCCAGCCTTCGAGCGCGAGCCCTCCGTGCCGGTACTCCACGTGGCGCGATTGCTCGACGAACTCGGCGCCGACCAGTCGCGCCACGCGCTCCTCGCGCGCCTGCCTCTCCGCCGCGGCTGGAAACGAAAACTGGCTGCGCCGGTTGTGGGTCAGCGCGAACGCGACGTCGAAGCGCGACAGCGCGAGGCGGCTGACGGTGCGCAGCAGGTGCTGGAACTCCGTCGCCTCGGTCCGCAGGAACCTGCGCCGCGCCGGCACCTTGTGAAACAGGTCGCGCACCTCGACGCTGGTGCCGGGCGGGTGTGCGGCAGGCCGCGGCCTGCCGACACGCCCGTCCGCCGCCTCGACCTGCGCCGCCGCCGGCGCTCCCGCCGCACGCGAGGTCAGCGTCAGCCGCGCGACCGAGGCGATCGAGGGCAGCGCTTCTCCGCGAAAGCCGAGCGTGCCGACGCGCTCGAGGTCGTCCAGGCTCGCGATCTTGCTGGTGGCGTGGCGCGCGAGCGCGAGCGGCAGTTCCGCAGAAGCGATGCCCGCTCCGTCGTCGCGCACGCGGATGAGCCGGATCCCGCCGTGCTCGGCGTCGATCTCGATCCGGCGCGCGCCGGCATCGAGCGAGTTCTCGATGAGTTCCTTGGCGACCGAGGCCGGCCGCTCGATGACTTCACCGGCGGCGATCTGGTCGATCAGCGGGTCTGCGAGGAAACGGATCGGCATGGCGTGCCCACGGCGCGCCAGTCTAGCAGCGCCTGCCGGGATCAGGTGCCGCCGACCGCGGCGGCGACGCCCGCGCCGGCCGCAACCTTCCCGACGGCGCGCTCGCGCGCTGCGAGCATCGCGATGCGTGTGCCCGGCGGCGGGTTGTCATAGAAGTAGCGGCGCACGCCCTTGTGGATCGCGCCGGCAAGGCGCGTCTGGTGCGCCGGGTCGCGCAACCGTTTTTCCTCGTCCGGGTTCGAGATGTAGGCGGTCTCGACCAGCATCGACGGCACGTCGGGCGAGGTCAGCACGATCAGGCTCGCGTGCTGCACCTCGCTTTTCTTGAGCTGGCCGACGCCGTCGAGCTCCGCCAGCACGCGCGCCGCCGCCTCGCGGCTCGCGCTGATCGAGGCGTTCTGCGAGAGGTCGAGCAGCACGGAGGCGAGCACGTCCGGCTTGTCGTCGAGCGACACACCGCCGATCAGGTCGGCCGCGTTCTCGCGGTCCGCCAGCCAGCGCGCAGCCTCGCTGCTCGCCCGGCGAGTGGACAACACGTAGACCGACGAGCCGCGCACGCTGCGGTTCACGAATGCGTCGGCATGGATCGAGATGAAGAGGTCGGCCTCGCGCTCGCGCGCGCGGCGGATGCGGTCGCGGAACTGCACGAAATAGTCGCCGTCGCGCGTCAGCACGGCGCGCATGCCGGGCTCGGCATTGATGCGCTCGGCGAGCTTCTTCGCAACCGCCAGCACTACCGTCTTCTCGCGCGTGCCCGCCTTGCCGATGGCGCCCGGGTCCTCGCCGCCGTGGCCGGCGTCGATCGCGACCACGATGTCGCGCTCGCCGCCGTTGTCCACCGCCTTGATCGCCCTGGGCGCCTGCTCGAGCCCGAGGTCCACGACCAGGCGGTGGCCGTAAGCCTCGTTCGGCGGCGTCAGGAAACTCTTCGGCGAGACCTTCGCGCCCACGTCGAGGACGATGCGCAGTCCGCCGCCCTCGCGCTCGCCGAGGCGCACGGCGTTCACGACGCCGGTACCCGCGGGCGTCGCGACGCCGGCGGGCGCGGGTACCGTCTGCTCGAGGTCGATCACGATGCGCTCGGGGTCCGTGAGTCTGAAAAGCGAATAGCCGGCGGGCGCCGACAGGTCGAGCACGATGCGCGTGGAGTCCGGGCTCGCCCACACGCGGATGTCCTGCAGCTGCACGGACTGCGTCTGGGCCGCCGCCGCCGACGCGAGCATCAGCAAGGGTGCGAACCGGCACGGCACGAAACGCATGGCGGACCCGTCGGTGTGGGTTGGGGCTACTCTAGCGGTGGCCCCCAGTACATTCAACCATTTCAGCCAGATACGTCACGAACTTCGAGCGGAACGCGACCAGGCGGACAGCCACCGCCGCCCCGGATCGGTCGCGGCCATGGCGCGTAGACCGCGACCGGCCGGGCGGTGTTCCAGGGTCACCGCGAGGTCGGGTACGCCGAGCACCGGACCGCCACGCTCCGGCCATTCGACGATCACGAGTCCCGGCAGCGCGCGCAGGTCCCGGAAGCCGAGCGCGTCCAGTTCGTCGCCGCCAGGCTTCAGGCGATAGAGGTCGAGGTGGTGAACCGTGCCCGCGCGCGTCTCGTAGGGCTCGATCAGGGTGAAAGTCGGACTGCGGATCGTGCCCGCAACGCCGAGCGCCCGCAGCAGCGCACGCGCGAGCGTGGTCTTGCCGCTGCCGAGCTCGCCCGCGAGTCCGAGCAGCAGCCGGTGCCGGCGCAGGTCGGGCATCGAGCGTGCGAGCGCCTCGCCCACCGCCGCCGTCGCGGCTTCGTCGGCGAGCCTCAGTTCCACGGTGGCTGCACCGCGCGGCGCAGTTCCACGATGAGGTCCCCGGCGATCAGGCCGCGCTCCCCGGCCGCGGCCGCGCGGTCACCGGCGATCGAATGCAGCAGTACGCCCGCCGCAGCGGCGAGTTCCGGCTGCGCGCCGCCGGCGGCGAGCGCCGCGATGATGCCGGTCAGCACGTCGCCGGCGCCGGCGGTCGCCATGCCGGGATTGCCGCGGTCGCAGACCCAGGGCGCTCCGGTCGGCGAACTCACCAGCGTTCCCGCACCCTTCAGCACGCAGATCCCGCCGTAGCGCCTGCCGATCGCCGCGAGCGCGGCGAGGCGGTCGCGCTGCACCGTGGCCGTCCGCGAGTCGAGCAGCCTGGCGGCCTCCCCGGGGTGCGGCGTCAGGATCCACTGCGCCCGCCGCCGCGGGCGTTTCGCGGCGAGCGTCAGCGCATCGGCGTCCACGACCGTGGGCTTGCCTGCGCCGAGCGCCGCAGCGAGCAGATGCTGCGTGCGGCGGTTGACGCCGAGACCCGGGCCGATCGCGATCGCATCCGCGGGCGCAAGCAGCGGCTTGAGCTTCGCGGGACTGGTCACCGGGTGGCAGATCAGTTCGGGCCGCTTGCCGACGATCGCGCGGGAGGATGCAGTGGAGGACGCGACCGTGACCAGGCCCGCGCCGGTGCGCAGCGCCGCCTCTCCGGCGAGCCGCGCCGCACCCGCCATGGCATGGCCGCCGACGATCAGCACGCGCCCATGTTCGCCCTTGTGCGCGCCGCGCCGGCGCCGCGGCAGTGCGGCGGCAAGGAGTGACGCGTCCATGCGCCGCAGCACCGGCTTCAAGCCCGCGCGCACCGACACCGGGATGCCGAGATCCGCGAACTCGAGCGCGCCGACGTGCTCGCGAGCCTCGCCGAGGTACAGGCCCGATTTCAGTCCGACGAAAGTGATCGTGCGTGCGGCCACGATCGCCGCTCCGTGCGTGTGGCCGCTGTCAGCGTCGAGACCCGATGGTACATCGAGCGCCAGGACCGGAAGGCCGCTGGCGTTGACGGCCTTGACGCAATCGCGAAACGCGCCCGCCACCGGCCGGTCGAGACCCGTGCCGAGCAGGGCATCCGCCACGACATGGGCGCCCGCGAACAGCGCCTTATCGAACCCGACATGCCGGCCGCCGGCGGTCGAAAAATCGGCGAATGCCCGCGCGGCGTCACCCGACAGGCGCGCAGGGTCTACGAGCGCCGCGACCCTGACATCCAGGCCCGCGCCCTGCGCCAGGCGCGCGAGCACATAGCCGTCGCCGCCATTGTTGCCCGCGCCGCACACGATCGCGATGCGCGAGGCCGCGGGCCAGGCGCGGCGCAGACAGTCGAGCGCGGCTTCCCCCGCGCGCTGCATCAGCGTGTATCCGGGAATGCCCGCCTGCTCGATCGCTCGTCGGTCCATCGCGCGGACCTGCGCGGCCGAGTAGACCTCGACGGGCAGCGATTCCATCGCGGCGATTATACTGGCCGTCCGCCGCCGCCGGCCCCCCCATGCCACGTGCATTCACCGCAGAAGAACTCGACGCGCTCCGGGCGCGGCTCGAATCGCTCGCGGCGGAATCGGGGTTCGACCAGGTCGGCATCGCGGGCATCGAACTGCCGCAAGACGAAAGCAACCTCGAGCAATGGATCGCCGAACGGCGCCACGGCGACATGGGCTACATGGAACGCCACGGGAGCCTTCGCAGCCATCCCGCCCTGCTGGTACCGGGCACCGTGCGCGTGATCAGCGTGCGCATGGCCGCGGGCGCACCCGACGCGGAGCCTGCTCCTGCCGTGCTCGCCGACGGCAACCGGGCCTACGTCGCGCGCTACGCGCTCGGGCGCGACTATCACAAGGTGCTGCGCGGGCGTCTTGCACGCCTCGCGCGCGCCCTCGAACGCGAGATCGGCCCGTTCGGGTACCGCGCCTTCGTCGATTCGGCGCCGGTGATGGAGAAGCCGCTCGCGCGCAACGCCGGCCTCGGCTGGATCGGCAAGCACACCAACCTCATCAACGAGCGCGCCGGATCGATGTTCATGCTCGGCGAGCTGTTCACGGACCTGCCGTTGCCGGTGGATGCGCCGGCCAGGGATCGCTGCGGGACCTGCAGCGCCTGCATACCCGCCTGCCCTACCGGCGCCATCACCGCGCCCTACCAGCTCGACGCGCGCCGCTGCATTTCCTATCTCACGATCGAATTCCACGGCGCGATCCCGGAGGAGCTGCGACCCGCCATCGGCAACCGCATTTTCGGCTGCGACGACTGCCAGCTCGCCTGCCCCTGGAACAAGTTTGCGCGCACCGCGGCGCTGCCGGATTTCCGCGTGCGCCAGGGACTCGATGGCGCCGGCCTTGCGGAGCTCTTCGCGTGGACCGAACCCGAGTGGCTCTCGCGCACGCAGGGTTCGGCATTGCGCCGGCTAGGATACCGGCGCTGGCTTCGCAACCTCGCGATCGCGCTCGGTAATGCGCCGCGATCGGCTGCGGCCGCGGCCGCCCTCGAGCGGCGCAGGGATCATGCGGACGCGATGGTGCGCGAACACGTGCGCTGGGCGCTCGAGCGCCAGGGTGTCAGCCCGTCACGGGATTGACGTAGTGACGGCCGCTCTGCGTGCTGCGGATGGTCTCGAACAGGTCGTCGAAGTCGCGCGAGTTGTTGGCCGGGTCGATCTCGGCCGTGTTGACGAACAGCAGAGGCGATGCCGTGTACTGATGGAAGTAGCGCGTATAGGCTTCGCCGAGCCGTTCCAGGTAGGCGGCGTCGATGTACTTCTCGTAGGCGATGCCGCGCTTGTCGATGCGCTGCAACAGGATGTCCACCGGCGCCTGCAGGAATACCACGAGGTCCGGGGTCGGCGCGTCCATTGCGAGGCGTGCATAGACCTGGTCGTAGAGCTTGAACTCCTCGTCGTCGAGCAGGATGCGTGCGAACAGCCGGTCCTTGTCCAGCATGTAGTCGGCGATACGTACCGGCGAGAACAGGTCCTGCTGCTGGAGCGCCGACAGCTGGCGCGCGCGTTGAAAGAGGAAGTAGAGCTGCGCCGGGAACGCGGCCGCGCGCCGGTCCTTGTAGAAGCGCTCGAGGAACGGATTCTCCATCGGCTGCTCGAACACGGTCTCGGCGCCGACCGCGGCCGCGAGCTTGCGCGCGAGGCTCGTCTTGCCGACGCCGATCAGGCCCTCGACCACGACCAGCCGGTGGGGCCAGTTGTCCGGGTTCGCTTCAGTCACCGCATCCCCGTGCCGCGAGCGCTTCGAGTCCATCGCCCGGAATCCGCCGCCGCAGCGCCGCGACGCGGCCTTGTCCCGGCACCCACAGATCCGGCGCGATTTCGGCCAGAGGATACAGCACGAAATTGCGCTGGTGCAGGCCCGGGTGCGGCAGCGTGAGGCCGGCTTCCTGGCGCAGGTCCGCGCCCACGGCGAGCAGGTCCAGGTCGATGACGCGCGGCCCCCACCGGACCGGCGGTTCCACGCGGCCCATGCGCTTCTCGATCGCGGCGAGCGCGGCGAGGAGCGCGGGCGGCTCCAGCGCCGTCAGCAGTGCCGCCGCCGCATTGACGAAGTCCGGCTGGTCCCGCGGGCCCATCGGGCGGCTCTTCCACAAGCGCGAGCGCGAGACCAGCCGCGTTTCCGGAATCGTCGCGAGCGCCGCCATCGCGGCTTCCACCTGGCGCGCGGGACCGTCGCGGTTGCTGCCGAGGGCCACGTAGGCCGGGCGCCAGAACACGGCGCCTCAGCCCTCGGTCGCAGGTGCGCGATGGCGCCGGCCGCCGCGCCGCCGGCGGCGGCGACGCGGTCCGCCCTCGCCCGGTTCGGCGCCCGCCTCGGTACCGGCGCGCAGCAGCTGCTGGTCCGGCGATAGAGCCTGGATCTCCGTCCACCACGCCGCGATCGCCGGGTCCTCGCCGCCGGCTTCGGCGCGCAGCACGAGGAAGTCGTAGGCCGCGCGGAACCGGGGATGCTGCAGGAATGCCAGCGCGCGCCGGCCCTCGCGGCGATGAAAACGCGGTTGCAGCGCGAGCAACTCCCGCATCGGGATCGAGAAGCGCTTCGGGATGCTGATGCGCTGGTTCTGCGTCGACACGACCTCGTCCACGGCATCGGCGATGGCTTGTCCGGGGTGCATGCCGGTCTCGAAGCGCCTCTGCGCCGCCCCGGTCACCGGGCCGAACAGCAGCACCGCGAACAGGAACATCGGCGTGACCGTGCGGCCCTCGGCGACGCGCCGGTCGGTGTTCGCGAGCCCGGCCTGGATCAACCGCAGCGCCATCCCTTCCTTGTCGGTCGCGAGCCAGGCCGCGGTTGCCGGAAAAAGGTGCTCGAGCAGCCCGCGTCCGGTAAGCAGGGAAAATGCGCGCTGGCCGAAGCCGGCGAGGAACAGTTTCTGGAATTCGTCGAGCAGGCGCGCCGGCGGGATGCCGTCGAGGAGCGTCGCGAGGCGCGCGATCGGCTCCAGCGTGCCCTCGTGCAGCCCGAAGCCGAGCTTCGCTTCGAAGCGCACGGCGCGCAGCATGCGCACCGGGTCTTCGCGGTAGCGCGTCTCCGGGTCGCCGATCAGCCGCAGCGTGCGCGCGCGCACGTCCGCAACACCACCGACGTAGTCCCAGATCGAGAAATCCTCGATGCTGTAATAAAGCGCATTGCACGTGAAGTCGCGCCGCCAGACATCCTGATCGATGCTGCCGTAGACATTGTCGCGCAGCAGCCGCCCGCGCTCGTCGTGCGCGCGGTCGAAACCGTCGGGATCGTCCGGATCTGCGACGTTGCCGTCGACGTCGCCGAACTCGTCGCGCGGCGGCCCTTGCGACCCGGCCGCTTCCTCTTCCGCCTCCTCCGCGCCCTCAGCCTCCTCGGTGACGCCGTCGAGGTCCGGCTCCGGCGCCATTGGCGCGCCGGCGGCACGGAAGGTCGCAACCTCGATGATCTGCTGGCCGAAGCGGATATGCGCGAGCCTGAAGCGCCGGCCGATGAGACGCGAGTTGCGGAACAGGCGGCGGATCTCCTCGGGCCGCGCGTCGGTCGCGATGTCGAAGTCCTTGGGCTCGATGCCGATCAGCAGGTCGCGCACGCAACCGCCGACCAGGAAGGCCTGGTAGCCGCCGTCCTTGAGACGATAGAGCACCTTGAGCGCGCTGCCCGAGATCATCGCACGCGAGATCGGATGGTCCGCGCGTGCGACGATCACCGGGGTCGGGGCCCGGTCGCTGGCTTCGTTCAAGGAATCGGGTCCGCTTGAGGTCGAATGATGGGCCCGTATAATACCAGCCCCCAATTTCCGGGCCCTTGCCGGACACAGGCGCCTCGCTCCCATCGTCTAGAGGCCTAGGACACAGCCCTCTCAAGGCTGGTACGAGGGTTCGAATCCCTCTGGGAGCGCCAT
>JBQTKF010000067.1:0-9708 GCA_052386355.1 Gammaproteobacteria bacterium | reverse complement strand
GCCGGCGCGGTCGTCAGCGCGACGTCCTCCGCGGCGAGCTGCTCGACCAGCGCCGCGTCCGAGACCGTCCTGCCGTCGCCGATCGTCGTGTGCACCAGCACGTCCACGCTCGCCTCGATCGCGAGTTCGATGCGCTCGATCTCGGTCGGCTGCGCAAGCACCGGCGGGCCGCGACGGTGCGTCTCGTCGGCCAGCGCGGCCTCCACCGTTCCCGGCTGCGGCAGCTCCGCCGCGGGCTTCACTGCAGCGTCTTCCCATTTCGGCTCGGTGAAGTGAACGTGACTGTTGTAAAAGCCGGCGGCAATCACCCCGTCATCCACGGGCGGCGCGTCCGGCGACAGGTAGAGGCAGCATGCGCGGGTGGGGACCGCGCCTTCCAGCGCGCGCTCGCCGCAGCCGGCGGCGGGAAAGGCGTGTTCTTGGAATCGGTTCGACATCGCGGGTTCGCCCGGCCGGCGGGAGGACGCTCCCGCGGCATTCTGCCGCATTTCCGGGCTGCGCTGGCGGCCGTTCCCGGCTGTTTGCGACAATTGGCCCATGCTCTCCGAGCGCGATTCCGTCCTGCACAACTGGTGCGTTCCCGGCGACTGGAACGGCCCCACGGTCACGGGCGGCCGCGGTGCGTTCCTGCTGCTCGAGGACGGGCGCGAGATCCTCGACATGTCGAGCCTGGTGGAATGCAGCAACCTCGGCCACCAGCATCCGAAACTCGTCGCCGCGATCCGCGACCAGGCCGAGAAGCTCTGCTTCGTGACGAGCGCCTGGGGCGCCGAACCGCGGCGTGCGCTGGCCGAACGGCTGCTGGAGTTGTCCGGCTTCGAGGGCGGGCGCGTGTTCTTCACGCTGGGCGGCGCGGATGCGAACGAGAACGCGGTGCGCATCGCACGCCAGGCCTCACGCAAGCCGCGCGGGCTCGTGGTCACGCGCGACCGCTCGTATCACGGCGCGAGCTACATGGACATGGCGTTGTCCGGGGATTCGCGCACCTCGCAGCAGGTGGACGCCGAGACCTGGGGCGTACGGCACGTGCCGCCGCCTTACGCCTACCGCTGCCCATTCGGCAGCCAGACCGCGGACGAATGCGGACGGCGCGCGGCAGATTCGGTCGCGGCTGCGATCGACCGCGAAGGCGCCGGCCGCGTCGCCGCCGTCATGATGGAGACGAACGCCGGCAGCAACGGCATTGTCGCACCCGACAATTACTGGCCGGCACTGCGCACGCTCACGCGCGAGCGCGAGGTATTCTTGATCGCGGATGAAGTCATGGGCGGCTTCGGACGCTGCGGCGAGTGGTTTGCCTGGCAGCGCCATGGCGAGGCCAGCCGCCCGGACCTCATGACGCTCGCCAAGGGGCTGACCGGCGCGGCGATCCCGCTCGGTGCGGTCGTCATGAGCGCTGTCGTCGCGGCGGCGATCGAGCATGACATGTTCTACGGCGGGCTCACCTACGGCGGCCACCCGCTTTCCTGCGCCGCGGGCGTCGCCGCCGTCGAGACCTACCGCGAGGACAAGCTGATCGAGCGCTCGCGCGTACAGGGCGCGCGCATGTTCGCGGAATTGCAGCGACTCGCCGGGCGTCATGCCGTGATCGGCGACCTGCGCGGCGGGCATGGTCTCTTTGCGGTCATCGAACTCGTTGCCGACCGCGCGTCGCGGACGCCGATCGCACCCTGGCCGCAGCAGCCGGCCGCGCTCAAGGCGCTCCTGGCGGACGCGCTTGCCGAAGGCGTTTCTTTCGGCTCGCGCGGCAACCTCCTGTTCCTCGCGCCGCCGCTCGTGATCAGCGGAGCCGAGCTCGCCAGCGCGCTCGCGTTGCTCGACCGCCTGCTCGGCAGGCATTTTCCTCCGGAGCCCGGATCATGAGTTTTCGCCTGACCTACGCCACCATGTACAACCCGCCGGAAGAGATGCACGAGCGCTTCGAGGCGGCACTTCTGAAGGTGCGCGCCGCGCTCGGCAGGACCCACGCCCTCTTCATCGACGGCCAGGAGCGCGCGGCCGGTACGACCGAGGAACGCAGGAGCCCGATCGACAGCGAGATCGTGCTCGGCCGCTTCCCGCTCGCGCAGGCGGACGAGGTGGACGCCGCGATTGCCGCTGCCGCGCGCGCCTTTCCGGGCTGGCGCGCGTGTTCCGTCGCCGAACGGACGCGGCTCATGCGCAAGGTCGCGGACATCCTGGAAGGGCGCGTCTACGAGATCGCAGCCGCGCTCGTGCTCGAGGTCGGCAAGAACCGCATGGAGGCGCTCGGCGAGGCGCAGGAATCGGTGGATTTCTTCCGCTGTTACGCAGATGACTTCGAATCCCACCGGGGCTATGAGTTCGATCTGCCCAACGATCCGCTGGTCGGGTTCACCTCGCGAAACCGCAGCGCCATGCGACCCTACGGCGTCTGGGCGATCATCGCGCCATTCAACTTCCCGAACGCGCTCGCAGCCGGTCCGACGGCCGCCGCGCTCGTCACCGGCAACACGGTCGTCCTCAAGTGCTCGTCCGACACGCCCTGGGCCGGCCACCTGCTCGCCGATTGCATCCGCGACGCGGGCCTGCCGCCGGGGGTGTTTAATTACATCTCCGGCTCCGGCGCCGCCGCGGGCGAGCAGCTGGTCCACGACCTGCGCACCGCCGGCATGACCTTCACCGGTTCGGTCGGCGTCGGGCGTTCGATCATGGGGGCGATGTCCGCGGGCCCCTGGCCGCGCCCCTGCATCACCGAGATGGGCGGCAAGAATCCCGTGATCGTGACCGAGCGCGCGGATCTCGAGCGCGCCGCCAGCGGCATCCTGCGTTCGGCCTATGGCATGGGCGGGCAGAAGTGCTCGGCGGCTGCGCGCCTCTACGTCCACGAGAAGGTGGCCGATGAGCTGCTCGCGCGCATCGAGAAGCAGATGGATGCGATCCGCATCGGTGATCCCACGCAGCGCGAGAACTGGCTGGGCCCGGTCGTGAATGCGCGCGCCTACGACAACTACGCGCGTTACATCGGCCAGTTGCGCGAAGCCGGCGCGAAATTCCGCCGCGGCGGCAAGACGCGCAAGGAAGGGGCGCTCGCGCGCGGCTACTATGTCGAGCCTGTGCTCGCCGAGGCGCCGCCGCAACACCCGCTGTGGAAGCACGAGATGTTCCTGCCGATCCTGATGGTGCAGCGCTTCCGCGACCGCGACGCCGCTATGAAGCTCGCCAACGACACCGACATGGGTCTGACTGCGGGTTTCTACGGCGCGCCGGATGAAATCGCCTGGTTCCAGGACCACATCGAGGCCGGCGTCACCTACGCGAACCGCGCGCAGGGAGCGACCACCGGCGCCTGGCCGGGTTACCAGCCATTCGGCGGCTGGAAGGGCTCCGGCTCCTCCGGCAAGGCCATTGCCTCCGCCTACTACCTGCCGCTCTACCTGCGCGAGCAGTCGCGCACCGTGGTGGACTGAGTGACGCAGTTCCTCCCGCTCGGCGATGCCCTGCGCGCGCATGTCCGGGACGGCGCCTGCGTGGCGCTCGAGGGTTTCACGCACCTGATCCCGTTCGCCGCGGGGCACGAGCTCATCCGCCAGGGCCGGCGCGAACTGCACCTCGTGCGCATGACGCCGGACCTGGTCTACGACCAGCTGATCGGCGCGGGCGCCGCCCGCCGGCTGACATTCTCCTGGGGCGGCAATCCGGGCGTCGGCTCGCTGCACCGCCTACGCGACGCGGTCGAGAACGGCTGGCCGCGGTCGCTCGAGCTCGACGAGCACACGCATGCCGGCATGGCCGCGGCCTACCGGGCGGGCGCGTCGCGGCTGCCCCTCGGACTGCTGCGCGGCTACATCGGCACCGACCTGCCGCAGCACAACCCCCGCATCCGGAGCATTCGTTGTCCCTACACCAACGAGGAGATTGCGACCGTCCCCGCGATCAACCCGGATGTCACGATCCTGCACGCGCAGCGCGCGGACCGGCACGGCAATGTCTCGGTCACCGGCATCGTCGGCGCGGCGCGCGAGGCCGCCCTCGCGGCGGCGAAGCTTCTCGTGACGGTCGAACAGGTCGTCGACGAATTCCCGCCCGCGATGAACCATGTCGTGCTGCCGCACTTCACGGTCACCGCGGTCTCGCATTGCCCGGGCGGCGCCTGGCCGTCTTATGCGCAGGGCTATTACGCCCGCGACAACGACTTCTACCTGCGCTGGGACGCCATCGCGCGCGATCGCGCGTCATTCGCCGCGTGGATCGACCGGCACATCCGCGGCACGCGCAACCACGGTGAGTTCCTGAAGAGCCTGCGGCAGGCGGCATGAGCGACTGGACGCGCGACGAGATGATGACGATCGCAGCCGCGCGGCTCCTCGCCGACGGCATGGTCTGCTTCGTCGGCATCGGTCTGCCGAGCGCGGCCTGCAACCTCGCACGCCTCCTGCACGCGCCGCGCATCGTGCTGATCTACGAGTCGGGCACGATCGGCACGAAACCGGACGTGCTGCCGCTCTCGATCGGCGACGGGGAACTCGCGGAGACCGCGACCTGCGTGGTGCCGCTGCCCGAGATCTTCAGCGACTACCTGCAGGCCGGGCGCATCGACGCGGGCTTTCTCGGCGCCGCGCAGATCGACCGCCACGGCAACCTGAACAGTACCGTCATCGGCGACTACGCGAAACCGCGCACGCGCCTGCCGGGCGCCGGCGGCGCGACCGAGATCGCGGCGCATGCGAAGCAGGTTTTCGTCGTCATGAAGGCGACGCCGCGCAGTTTCGTGCAGGCACTCGACTTCCGGACCAGCGGCGGGCACTTCCCGGGCCGCCGCGAATGCGGCGCTAGGGGCGGCGGGCCATCGGTCGTCGTCACCGACGTCGGGGTCCTGAAGCCCGCGGGCCCGCAGGGTGAACTGACGCTCGCCGCCACCTATCCGGATGTTCCGGCAGCCGAGGCAAAGGCCGCCATCGGTTGGCCGCTTGCCTTCGCCGAAAAGATGGATACCATCGCGCCGCCGACTTCAGTCGAGCTCGAGGCGCTGCGCGCCCTCGCGGCCCGCACCGAGGCGGCGCACCGTGAACCCGTGAGGCTGCCGACATGAATGCGAAACCCAGCGCCGTGAATCGTAACCCGCACATCAGGACCGGGCTGCCGGGCCCGAAGTCGCGCGCGATGATCGAGCGCGACGCGAAGGTCGCCTCGCCCTCCTACCCGCGCGATTACCCGTTCGTGATATCGCATGGGCGCGGCACCGAGGCCTGGGACGTGGATGGCAACCGCTTCCTCGACTTCGCCGCGGGCATCGCAGTCTGCGCGACCGGTCATGCGCACCCGCGCGTGGTCGCGGCGATCCAGCAGGCGGCCGGCAAGTTCCTGCACATCTCGAGCGACTACTGGCACGAGGAGATGACGGCGCTCGCGGAACGCCTCTCCTCGCTCGTGCCGCTCGGCGAGCCCGGCATGTGTTTCTTCTGCCAGTCCGGCACCGAATCGGTGGAAGGTGCGCTCAAGCTCGCGCGCTACGTCACCGGGCGCGGCCGGATCATTGCGTTCCTCGGCAGCTTCCACGGCCGCACCATGGGCTCGCTCGCGATGACCTCGAGCAAGGTCACGCAGCAGGCGGGCTTCTTCCCGGCCATGCCCGGGGTCACGCACGTGCCCTACCCGAACAGCTACCGCCCGCTGTTCGCAGGGAGCGACCAGGGCAAGGCGGTGCTCGACTACATCCGCATGCTGTTCGAGCGGAATGTCCCGCCGCAGGAAGTCGCCGCCATCATGGTCGAGCCGCTGCAGGGCGAGGGCGGCTACCTGGTTCCGCCCGAGGGGTTCCTCGCGGGCCTCCGTCAGATCTGCGACGAGCACGGGATCCTGCTCGTGTTCGACGAGGTGCAGTCCGGCATCGGCCGTACGGGCAAGATGTTCTGCGCCGAACACAGCGGCGTTGCGCCCGACATCATGACGCTCGCCAAGGGGCTCGGCTCCGGCATGCCGATCGGCGCCGTGGTGGCGAAGCAGAGCATCATGAAGAAGTGGAAGAAGGGTGCCCACGGCAACACCTTCGGCGGCAATCCGCTCTGCTGCGCGGCCGCCAATGCGACCATCGACCTGGTGCGCGAGCAGTACGCCGCGAATGCGGCGAGGGTCGGCGCGCATTTCATGAAGCGCCTCGCGGAGCTCAAGAGCGGGTATTCCTGCATCGGCGACCTGCGCGGCCGCGGCCTCATGATCGGGCTCGAACTCGTCGAAAAGGACGGCTCGCCGGCGCGCAGGCTCGTGGACCGGATCCTTCACACCGGCTACCACAACGGCCTGCTGCTGCTCTCCTGCGGCGTTTCGACGCTGCGCTTCATGCCGCCGCTGTGCGTGACCGAAGCGGAGGTGGACGAGGCCATGATCTACCTGCGCCGCGCCTTCGACGACGCGCTCGCGGCCGCTGCGTGAGCCGCGCGGCGGGATTCCTCGCCGCCTGCCTGCTGCCGGCCGCTGCGACCGCGGCAGATCCGGTTTTCAGCGTCGACGACTTCGTGAAGCTCGCGGCCCTCTCCGGCCCGGAATTCTCGCCGGACGGCGAGCATCTCGTCTACGCGGTCGAGGCCGCGAACTTCGAGAAAGACCAGCCGGTCTCGGACGTCTGGCGCGTTCGCTGGGATGGCAGCGAGCGGCGCGCGCTGACGCACACGCCGGACGCCAGCGAATGGAGCCCCGCGTACAGCCCGGATGGGCGCACCATCGCGTTCCTTTCCGACCGCGGCGGCGACGATGCGACGACGCAGGTCTGGACGATGCCGGCCGCGGGCGGCGAAGCCGAGCAGGCGACGAAGTTCTCGGGCGGCGTCTCGGAGTTCGACTGGTCTCCGGATTCCCGGCGGCTCGCCGTCATCGCACGCGATCCGGAGCGCGCGGAGGGCGAGAAGGAGCCGCCGAAACCGGAACCGGTCGTCATCGACCGCTACTACTTCAAGGAAGACGAGACCGGCTGGTTGACGGAACGGCGGCAGCATCTTTACCTCTTCGATCTCAGTTCGCGCGAGGCGACGCAGCTCACCTCGGGCGCGAACGACGAGTACCTGCCGTCCTGGTCGCCCGACGGAACGTTGATCGCCTACGCCACCAGGCGCGGCGGCGACCCGGATCGCCACCTGAACTGGGACATCTACCTGGTTGAGCCGCGCGCCGGCGCGGCCGAACGCCGGCTCACGACCGCGGAAGGCTCGGACGTGGACCCGTCCTGGGAGTCGCGGCCTGAATGGAGCCCTGACGGACGGCGCATCGCCTACCTGCGAAGCGGGGAAGACCGGCACATCTATTACAAGCCCTGGCAGCTGCACGTCATCGACGTGCCGACGGGCGCGGTCACGATCCCGGCCGACATCGACCGCTGCTTCACGCGGCCGCGGTTTTCCGGCGACGGCCGCTCCGTGCTCGCGCTCATCGAGCAATCGCGCGTCACCCACCTGTCCCGCATCGACCTCGGGACCGGCCGCATCACGCCCCTGACGACCGGACTGCGCTTCGATGCGGACTTCGCCGTTGCGGGCGGGCGCATCGCCGTGCTCGGCGGCGACGACCTGCATCCGTACCGCTCGAGGCGATCGAGCGCGCGGGGCTGCGCACGATCGCCGACCACAACGAATGGGTCGGACAGCGCCGCCTCGGGCGAGTCGAGGCGATCTCTTTCCCGAGCGCGGACGGCACGATCATCGAAGGCCTGCTGGTGCGGCCGGCCGATTACGTCGCCGGCCGCCGCTATCCGACGATCCTGCGCATCCACGGCGGGCCCGTGTCCCAGTTCGACCACGAGTTCATGGGCGACTGGCAGGTCTACGCCGGCGCGGGCTACGCGGTGGTCGCCGCCAACCCGCGCGGCAGCTCGGGCCGCGGTTTCGAGTTCTCGCGCGCAATCTGGGCCGATTGGGGCAACAAGGACGCGGAGGACGTCATCGCGGCCGTGGAGCATGCCGTCAGGATCGGCGTCGCCGACGCGGAACGGCTCGGAGTCGGCGGGCGCAGCTATGGCGGCATCCTGGCCAATGCCGTGATCGCGAAGGATTCACGCTTCAAGGCGGCCACGAGCGGCGCAGGCGCGTCCAACTTCCTCGCCACTTACGGCTTCGACATGTACATCCGTGAGTACGACTTCGAACTCGGCCTGCCGTGGGAGAACCGCGAGGCCTGGGACCGCGTCAGCTTTCCGTTCTTCCGGGCGGACCGGATCCGGACGCCCACGCTCTTCTATTGCGGGGAACTCGACCTCAACGTGCCCTGCATCGGCAGCGAGCAGATGTACCAGGCGCTCAAGGCCCTCGGCATTCCCACGCAGCTCGTGATCTACCCCGGCGAGTGGCACGACATCACGGTGCCGTCCTACCTGCGCGACCGCATGCAGCGGCACCTCGAGTGGTACGGCCGCTACCTGGGCGGCGACCAGCGGTTGTAACGCTTCAGCAGTTCGATGAGCTTGTCGTGCGGCAGCGCCTGGGAGCGGAAGCCGCCCTCGCCCTCCATGTCGCGCGCTGCGACCAGGGAATTCACGACGGCTTCCTCGGTCACCCACACCGTCGCCTCCAGAACCACGTTCAGCACGGAATTGTCGAGGTAATCGGCGCGCTTGCGCGGGCCGGCGCCGGGTGCCGGATGATTGGCAGTCGAGAAAGCGATGAAACTGTCCCCCGACCCTTCGGCAGCGAAGGAGCCGGTGCGCGCAAGCCCCATTCCGATCCGCTTGGCCACGCGCGAGAGCTGGTGTGGGAGCAGCGGCGCATCCGTGGCGACGACGATGATGATCGATCCGGTCTCGTTCCTGGCGTCGCCGGATTCTTCCGGCAGCTCGAGCCCGATAGGCACGCCGGCGATGCGCAGCGTCCGGCGGATCTTGTGGTTTGCCATGACCAGGGCACCGATCGTGTAACCGCGGCCGTCAATCGTGAATCGCCTGGACGAGGTGCCAATGCCACAGCTGAATTCGTGGCAGATCATGCCGGTGCCGCCGCCGACGTTGCCTTCCGCGACGGGCCCGCCGGTGGCATTTTCCAGCGCCGCAAAAACGTGCTGCGGCTTCACGTGAAAACCGTTGATGTCGCTCAGGTCGCCGTCCCACGCCTCGCCGACAACCGGCGTGGACCACCAGTACCCGATGGCGTCCGGCGGGCCCTGACGCACGCGCCACGCGATCACCGCTTCGTGCACCGTACCGACGCTGTGCGTATTCGTGAGCATCACCGGACCGTCCAGCATCCCGGACTCCTGCACCCAGGCTGCGCCAGTCAGCTCCCCCGCGCCGTTCAGCACGTACGTGGAGGCAAAAACGGGCTCCCGGATCGATTCACGGCCGCGTGGCAGGATCGCGGTCACGCCCGTGCGCACCTTGTGTCCGTCAGTCAAGTCCTCAATGAGCGTCGTGTGACCGACCGTCACGCCGGCGACGTCCGTGATGGCATTCAACGGCCCCGGCTCGCCCTCGAACGGCACGCCGAGGTCGCGCGCCCTCGGACCCGCGATGCAGGCGGCTGTCGCGAAGGCCATCAACAGTGTCAGGATGCTCTTCATATGACGGGAAACCCGCGGATGGATGAGGCGCCGGCACTGGCGCTGCCGGCGGCATTCTATCTGGGCGAGGACAGGCTGGCGACAGACCTGCGGGCGGTGCTTGCGCGCGGCTGGCAACTCGTCGCGCACGCTGCGGATGTCGCGGGGATCGGCGACCACGTCGTCACGCGAGTCGCCGATGCGCCGGTCATCGTGGTGCGCGGAGACGACGGC
>JBQTKF010000066.1:0-4778 GCA_052386355.1 Gammaproteobacteria bacterium | reverse complement strand
AGATCACCCCGAAACGCGCGACGTCGAGTGGCCGCGACAGGATGGTCGACGACATGTCCGCGACCAGCGGCACCTGGCCAGCATCCGGGATATACGGGAATTCGACGCCGTGGATGGTCTCGTTCGGCGTGTAGTGCAGGAAGGCGGCGCCGGGGGTGAGTGCGAGCGTGTCCTGGCGCGGGACGGTCGTGTAGCCGCCGGCGGATTCGTCCGCGGCGATGCGCAGGTCCACGAAGCGCTTCGCCTCCGCGATCGTGCGCTGCGACCAGTGGCCCGTATTGACGTAGTCGGCGGCCGCGCTGGCGGCGGCCAGATTGAGCGGCACGGCGGCGAATTGTGCCGTGGCACCACCCTGCATGAAGAGGACCTTGTAGCCGGGCGGAATCGCCAGCAATTCCCGCAGGTCCGCTTCGGCCTGCTGGGCGACGGCAATGAAGGCCTTGCCGCGGTGGCTGACCTCCATGACGGACATGCCGCCGCGCCAGTCGGTCAGCTCGTCGCGGGCCTGCTCGAGGACGGGCAGCGGCAGGGCCGCCGGGCCCGCGGAGAAGTTGTAGACGCGCAACTGTGGTCCCGGTTCAGCCGGTCTCGCCGCCAACCTGCGAGTCTTCGCCGGCGATGCGTTCGAGGCCGACGAGCTTCCCGCCATCCTCCAGCCGCATGATGCGCACGCCCTGCGTATTACGGCCGAGTACGGGAATGTCGCTGACCGGAACCCGGACCAGCGTTCCGCTCGAATTGATGAGCATGACCTCATCGTCAGGGCGCACCTGGCGCGCGCCGACGAGCGCACCGTTGCGCTCGCTGGTCTGCAGCGCGATCACGCCCTGGCCGGCACGGCCGTGGCGCGGGAAATCTTCCATTTCGGTCCGCTTGCCGTAACCATGCTCCGACACCGTCAGGATGTGCCCCTCCCCCAGGACGATCAGCGAGGTGACGCGCTCCGCGTCCGTAAGCTTGATGCCGCGCACGCCGGCGGCTTCCCGGCCCATCGGCCTGACCTGGTCCTCCGCGAAGCGGATGCCCTTGCCGTCGGTCGTCGTCAGCAGGATCTCGCGTTCGCCGTCGGTCAGCGCGACGTCCACGAGGCAATCCGAGGCCTCGAGCGAGACGGCGATGATGCCGTTCGCGCGCGGACGCGAGAACGCCGACAGCGGCGTCTTCTTGACGGTTCCGAGGCTCGTCGCCATGAACACGAAATGCCGGTCGTCGAACTCGCGCACCGCGAGCACGGCTGTGATCCGTTCGCCCTCGCCGAGCTGGAGCAGGTTGACGATCGGCTTGCCGCGCGAGCCGCGGCTTGCGAGCGGCAGTTGGTAGACCTTGAGCCAGTAGCACTGGCCGCGGTCGGAGAAGCACAGGAGCGTGTCGTGGCTGTGGGCGATGAACAGCTTGTCGACGAAATCCTCGTCCTTGACCGTGGTCGCCATCTTGCCCTTGCCGCCGCGGCGCTGGGCCTCGTAGTCGGTCACCGGCTGGGTCTTGGCATAGCCCGCGTGCGAGAGCGTGACCACCAGGTCCTGCCGCTCGATCAGGTCCTCGATCGTGACGTCCGACTGGTCGGCGACGATCTCGGTGCGGCGCGCATCGCCATAAGCCGTCTTCATCGCCGCCAGCTCCTCGCGGATCACCGCCAGCAGCCGGTCGGGACGCGCGAGGATGTCGCCGAGATCGCGGATCAAGTCGAGCAACTCCCCGAACTCGGAGACGATCTTCTCCTGTTCGAGGCCGGTCAGGCGGTGCAGCCGCAGGTCGAGGATCGCCTGGGCCTGCGCTTCCGACAGGCGGTAGCCGTCGGCCTGCAACCCGAGGTCGTCGGCCATCCCGTCCGGGCGCGTCGGTACATTGGCCGCACGCGCAAGCATCGCGGGCACCGCGCCCGATTTCCAGGTACGCGCCAACAGGGCCGCGCGCGCCTCGGCGGGTGTCGGCGAAGCCTTGATGACGGCGATCACCTCGTCGATGTTCGCCAGGGCCACCGCGAGGCCTTCGAGCAGGTGGGCGCGGTCGCGGGCCTTGCGCAGATCGTGGATGGTGCGCCGCGTGACGACTTCGCGCCGGTGCCGCAGGAAGGCGTCCAGCATCTCGCGCAGTGACAGCAGCTTCGGCTGGCCGTCGAGCAGCGCGACCATGTTGACACCAAACACCGACTCCATCGGCGTCAGCTTGAACAGCTGGTTCAGCACCACCTCGTGGTTCTCGCCGCGTTTGAGCTCGATGACGACGCGCAGGCCGTCCTTGTCCGATTCATCGCGCAATTCGGAGATGCCCTCAATCTCCTTGTTGCGCACCAGGTCCGCGATGCGCTCGAGCAGGCGCGCCTTGTTGACCTGGTACGGCAGCTCGGTGACTGCGATCGCCTGACGGCCGCGGCCGTCCATGTCCTCGACCGCGGTGCGTGCGCGCACCGACAGGCGGCCGCGTCCGGTCTTGTACGCGAGCACGATTTCGGCTGCGCCGTTGATGATGCCGGCGGTCGGGAAGTCGGGACCCGGCACCAGGCGCATGAGGTCCGCGAGCGTCAGGCCGGGGTCGTCAATCAGGGCGATGCAGGCATCGACGATCTCGCCGAGGTTGTGCGGCGGGATGTTGGTCGCCATGCCGACCGCGATGCCGGCCGAGCCGTTCACCAGCAGGTTCGGGATCCGCGCAGGCAGGACCGACGGCTCCTGCTCGCTGTTGTCGTAATTGGGGGTGAAATCGACCGTATCCTTGTCGATGTCCGCCAGCAGTTCGTGCGCGATACGCGACATGCGCACTTCCGTGTAGCGCATGGCCGCCGCGGCGTCGCCGTCCACCGAGCCGAAATTGCCCTGCCCGTCCACCAGCAGGTAGCGCATCGAGAACGGCTGCGCCAGTCGCACAATGGTGTCGTACACGGCGGCGTCGCCGTGCGGGTGGTACTTGCCGATGACGTCGCCCACGACACGGGCGGACTTCTTGTACGGCTTGTTCCAGTCGTTGCCGAGCTCGCGCATGGCGTGCAGGACACGCCGGTGCACGGGCTTGAGCCCGTCGCGCACGTCCGGCAGCGCCCGCCCCACGATCACGCTCATGGCGTAATCGAGGTAGGACTTGCGCATCTCGTCTTCGAGGTTTACGTGCAGGACTTCGCGCGCGATCTCGCTCATGCGGATGTCGTCTTTTCCGGTGAATCAGGGGCCGCAGGAAAGCGCGAATTTTACCACAGCGTGTATGATTTCCGGATGCATTCCGGCCCCAATGCCGACCCTGCGGAGATCGCGAAATTCGACGCGGCGGCCCCGCGCTGGTGGGACCCCGACGGCGAGTTCCGGCCGCTGCACGATCTCAACCCTGCCCGACTCGACTATGTCGAGGCGCGCGCCGGGCTCGCGGGCCGGCGGGTGCTGGACGTCGGCTGCGGCGGCGGCCTGCTGGCCGAGGGCATGGCCCGCCGGGGGGCGCGGGTCACCGGCATTGATCTCGCGCCAGCGGCCATCGCGGTCGCGCGCCTGCATGCGATCGAATCGGGCGTGACCGTCGATTACCGGGAAGCTGCTGCCGAGACGCTGGCGGCCGCGGAACCCGGATCGTTCGATCTCGTGACCTGCCTCGAGATGCTGGAACACGTGCCGGACCCGGCCGGCGTGCTCGCGGCACTCGCGCGGCTGGTGCGGCCGGGCGGCGACGTCATCTGCTCGACCATCAACCGCAACCCGAAGTCTTTTGCGCTCGCGATCGTGGGCGCCGAATACCTCCTGCGGCTGCTGCCGATGGGAACACACCAGTATTCCCGCCTGATCCGTCCTTCGGAGCTTGCCAGCTGGGCGCGTTCGGCGGGACTCGAGCACGCGGACCTGGCCGGGCTCGAGTACAGCCCGGCGACGCGCCGTGCGCGCATCAGCGCCGACGTTTCGGTCAATTACCTCGCGCACTTCCGCCGGGTGCCGTCGGCGTGAGCCGTACGCGCGGGCTGCGTGGCGTGCTGCTCGATCTCGACGGCACGCTGCTCGATACGGCGCCGGACATGGCGGACGCCCTCAATCGCCTGCGCGCGGACGAGGGGCTCGCGAGCCTGGCGTTCGAGCGCATCCGGCCTCACGTCTCGCACGGCGCGCCGCGCCTGATCCGTCTCGGCTTCGGCGAGCCCGGCCAGGCGCGCCATGAGACGCTGCGCGCACGTTTCCTCGATATCTACCGGCAGGGTCTTGCCGTCCGCACGCGCCTGTTCGAAGGCTTCGACTCGGTGCTCGCGGCCCTGGAGCGCGCCGGCCTGCGCTGGGGCGTGGTCACGAACAAGCCGGGTTGGCTCACGGTGCCGTTGCTCGAAGCACTCGGGCTTGCGTCGCGCAGCGCCTGCATCGTCGCCGGCGATACCTTGCCCGAACGCAAGCCGCACCCGCTGCCGCTGCTGCACGCCGCCGGGCTCCTGGGCGTGGAACCGCGGGAATGTCTGTACCTGGGCGACGCGGAACGCGACGTGCAGGCGGCGCGCAACGCGGGCATGATTCCGCTGGTGGCCGGTTTCGGCTACCTCGACCAGGGCGAGGACCCTGCCGCCTGGGGGGCCGATGGCATCCTCGGCTGCCCCGCGGAGCTCCTCGACTGGCTGGGACTGCGGAACTGACCATGGACCTGACCGTCATCCTGCTGTTCGCGTTCGCAATCGCCCTGGGCCTGGCAGGCTGGTGGCTGGGCCGGCGCCGCGGTTCGGATCTCGAAGCCGAGCGCGCGCTCGCACTCGATCGCGCGATGGAGCAGCTCGACCGGCGTTTCGACGATCTCGCAGGCCGGCAGCTGCGGGAGAACATCGAGAA